>JABIQT010000116.1 GCA_018667995.1 Candidatus Latescibacterota bacterium | reverse complement strand
TACCAGCATCTTCAACATCCAGCCGAACGAATTTTCCAGACGCCACTCCCAGTACCCGGGCCTCGTACTTGTCCAGTTCCAGGGAGCGAGTACTAACGTTCAGCCGTCCCCCTTCAGGCATAGCGTCACGGGCATTGACCACAAGATTCGAAAGCACTTGTTCAAGATGGAGTCTATCGATGAGAACGTGGTTTTCTTCGCCAGCTATATCGAGTGTGAAATCAATGGTCCCACGCAACATCTGGCGAAGCGTTGGCTCAAGAGTGGAAATGACCTTCCTCAGCTCCATTCGCTCCAACCGAACCGTCTCATTCCTCTCAACTACAAGCAGCTCATGGATCAGTGCAGCAGCTCGTTTGCAGGTATCATTGATCTGTTCGACGTACCCATACGCCATGGTCTCCGAACCAACTTCCTGACGTAGCAGGTGGGCGTGTCCCATTACAGACGTCAGTAAGTTATTGAAGTCATGGGCTACTCCGCCTGTCATTCTACCCAGGGATTCCATTTTTTGAGCTTGGGTCTGCCTGTGTTCCAGGCGGGAGAGTTCCATTGCGTGAAGCACCACAGACTTGATGCGATACCTGTTAGAGACTTCTTCGGGTAGGAGGAGGATATCGAAAGCGCCACTCTTGAGAAACAAGTCTGCGAGATCCTGTGCATCAGACTGAACGAGCACAATCATCTCCGTCGATGTCTTTGCCACTTGCATAGACTTCAACAAGGCGAGACAATCTACGGACTTCAACCCGGCTTCAACCAGGACCACCTCGCACTGTTCTGCAAGGCAGTAGCGTTCAACATCCATGCCCTCGTGAGCAACAGTAACCGTATAGCCGGCGTCGGCCAGACTCTCACTGGTGATACGAACAATGGCCTGGTCAGTAGAAACGATCAGGATGCTCCCCGTCATGTTGCCCCCAGAACCTACATGAAACGGAGTTCTTCAAGAAATGCAATAACCAGTAATATGCGGTGTCGAGTAGTGATTATCAATCAGGGAATACCCTAGAAAGTAAAAAAATGCAAGAACCACGAATTCAAATCGTTTATCTTGACTTTATTCAGGGCCAGCATCTAGATTAACACGTCTGTAAATATGAAATATATGTTACCGAAATGATACCAGTCATGTGATGCTTGGTCTCGAAATATAGCGAATGAACCAGCCTCCAATCGGTACGACCAAAAACCGTAGTTCAGTCCTTCGGTACGTCCGTTTACACTTTTGTCGCACATCAGTTTCGCCGGGTGGCTTCCGGAAGGAGTCCTGTGTCAAAATTTGACGATATGGCCTTAAAACCTGAGATTCTGAAGGCCCTGAACGAGTCCGGGTATGAACGCCCGATGATGATTCAGGAACGTGCCATACCTATCGCGATGGAAGGCAAAGACCTGATAGGGTGCGCCCAAACGGGAACAGGAAAGACGGCCGCCTTCGCGCTCCCTATCCTGCACCGAATCAGTGAAGGTCGACGGCCTCAGGCTTTAATTCTCGCTCCGACTCGCGAATTGGCCATACAGATCGGTGACAGTTTCGAGAAATACGGCAAGTATCTATCAATACGAACAGCTACGATCTATGGCGGCGTTCCGTACGACCGGCAGATCCGGGCTCTCAGGCGTGGCTCGGATGTAATCGTCGCCACGCCCGGACGCCTTATTGACCACGTTAAGAGAGGGAACGTTTCTCTGAAGCCTGTCCGCTACCTGGTTCTGGACGAGGCAGACCGAATGCTTGACATGGGTTTTCTGCCGGATATATCACAGATCATCCAGTATGTTCCGGCCAGAGAGCAAACCATGCTCTTCTCAGCGACTATGCCGCCGGAAATTCGTAGACTCGCTAACCGATACATGAAGGATGAAGTCCGCATCGATGCCGCTCCACCCTCCACGGTGGCCAAGGGCATTACACATCGAGTGTATGCGGTGCCAAGGAGCCTGAAGAGCAGGCTCGTCGGCAAACTGATCGAAGACGAGCCCATTCAGTCCGTTCTTGTCTTTACCCGCACTCGAAAGGGTGCCGATCGGCTGGCAGGTTACCTGACACGCAAGAATCTCTCCGTCACTTCCCTGCATTCTGACCGTACGCAGGGGCAGCGACAGGCGGCTCTAAAGGGTTTCAGAGACGGCAAATTCAAAATACTGGTGGCTACAGATATTGCCGCCAGAGGACTCGACATACCGACGGTGTCCCATGTTTTCAACTTTGATCTACCGGAGAATGCAGACGACTACGTTCACCGGGCTGGACGCACGGCTCGGGCAGACGCTACCGGCTTTTCATTCTGCATTGTCGCACCAGAAGATATCGATCTATTCAACACACTAGAGCAACAGGTCGGCAAAGAGACGTTCACGTGGTCTTCCCATCCAGGATTTGACTATTTGGACGAACCCAAAGATTCACATCGTGCGGACCACGACCGACGGGGTCGAGGCGGTGTCAACCGAACGGGTAGGGGAGGACGTGCTGCTGTGGCGGAAAGTCGTTCCCCTCGGAAGTCCCCGGCAGGACCACCAGCAGCCCCCAAAAGCTCTACTCCAAAAAAACCCTTTGGACGGAAGAAGTCGAAGTCGTCAGGGCGTCGATAGCTCCACATCCGCCTGGATGTGGCCGCTGCCCGTAACAGCCAAATATCACACCAAAAGTACAGACAACAGAAGGCTAAACACTATGGAATACCGGATGCTGGGAACGTCAGGTATCGAGGTATCGGTCATCGGTATGGGTTGCTGGCCCATGGCAGGCGTGGGCTGGACAGGCATTGATGATGATCAGTCGCTGGCCGCCCTGAAGACGGCTATTGACCAGGGGATCACCTTAATCGATACGGCTTACATGTATGGGCAGAATGGAGAATCAGAACGTCTTGTCGCTAAAGCCATAGCCGAGTGCCGTGAACAGATCGTGCTCGCCACAAAGTGTGGTCTGCATTGGGAGGGGGATCTCATGATCCGAGACAGTTCACGCAGCCAGATTCTTAAGGAATTCGAGGAGAGTTTACGGCGCCTCAATACTGACTACGTGGATCTCTACCAGGTTCATGCATTCGACGAGAAAACGCCCATACAGGAAACCGCGGAAACGCTTGCAGAGCTGCTGTCAGAGGGGAAAATCCGTGCGATTGGTGTCAGTAACTACGACAGTGACCAGATGAAGGAATTCGCACGGTACGCGCCACTCCATAGTAACCAGCCGCCATACAATATTCTCATGCGCGAAATCGAACTGGATCTGCTTCCTCACTGCCAAGCGGAGAACGTCGGGGTAGTCACGTACTGGCCCCTGTATCGTGGTCTACTCACAGGAAAATATGGCAGAGGTCACAAGTTTCCTGATGGGGATTCCAGGATTGACAACCCGCATTTTAACGGAAGTAGTCTGGATGCCACCCTCGAGATGTTGGAACAGATTCGTCCAATTGCTGAGGCGTGCAACAAGAGTGTTGCTCAGACCGTTATTAACTGGACAGCAAACCAGCCAGGAATCACCGCCGCGCTATGTGGAGCAACCCGGCCGGAGCATGTGGCTCAGAACGTGGAGGCAGTGGGATGGCATCTGTCGGAAGCTCAGATGCAATCCATTGCCGGGGCGGCCAAGGCCAGAACGGAAAAATAGAGGTATCTGACTACAGTTTGGTCGGATTCGGGGCATCACCATATACCGCCTTGGGATCGAACACCTTCTCCGTCTCCGTGAAACACAGTTCAGGACGGCCTTCTATCACACTTTCCCCCGTGGGTATGGTGCGATAGAAGCAAGACCGATAGCCCACGTGGCAGCTCGCACCGCCTTGAACATCCACACGAAGCCAAACGGTATCCTGATCGTCATCAATACGCATCTCAAGCACCTTCTGCACCAAGCCGCTTGTGGCTCCTTTGTGCCATAAAGTCTTACGGCTCCGACTCCAGTAAATAGCCTCTCCCAGTTCAATGGTCCGACGCAGGGCCTCAGTGTTCATGTACGCGTGCATCAGTACCTCGCCACTGCTGAAATCCGTTGTGACTACCGGGATCAAACCGTCCACGTCGAACTTCGGTGCCAGATCAGTCCCCTCTTCTACCTGCTCCACACTCTCCCGCGCCTCGAATCTCAGTCCTTCGTCAGCCATCTCAGTTACTCTCCATTGATTGCATGCTTTAAGTGTTTGTCAGGCGGCGAGTGAACCTTCAGCAATCGACCTGATTCTTGCTACCATGGCATGGAAGCCATTGCTGCGGCTGGGGCTCAGATGCGAAGTCAGATCCAGCTTCGTGAATATTCCCTCTATATCAACATCAAGAATCTCTCGAGCGGTTTTCCCCGAATAGATCATCAACAGGATGGCCACCAGGCCTTTGACGATGTGAGCGTCACTGTCTGCATCAAACGAAATCACAGGCGGACTGGATTCCTGCACGTGAGGAACGAGCCAGACCTGACTCACACATCCCTTGACTCGATAGGCATCGGTTTTCTTCTCATCTATCAACCCCGGTATCTTCTTCCCAAGGTCGATAATCTCCTGGTACCTATCCTCCCAGTCATCCAGGATTTCAAAATCATCTATCAACTGATCTATTGTCATGATTTATAACCTTTATAACAACATATGGCCTTGGTCAAAAAAACGGCCATGTGGAATGTGATGTTACCAGAACTTCGTCTCAGCCATCAAAATGACAGAGATACCCGCTGCCGCGCCAGAAATGAAGAGATTCCAAGCTCTGTAATCTGCGCGGGAAATGCGAATCAGTACTGCGGCGGAAGCCAGAACCACGGAAACCACAAGTAGCTGACCTAACTCAAGACCTATGTTAAAAGAAAAGAGAGGAAGCAATATGCTCTCTTCTTCACCGAGCAGGGCGCGGAGATAGTTGGAGAACCCCATTCCATGAATAAGTCCAAAAAACAGCGTCAGCAGATATCCGGCACTCACCCTTCGCGGATCGGATTTCTCAGGGCGGCGCGCCACATTTCCCAAGCAGGTGAACAATATCGTTACCGGAATGAGGAATTCGATGATATCCGTGGGAACCAGTACAATGCCCATTGTCGATACGGCCAGGGTTACAGAATGACCGATGGTAAAGGCCGTTACCAACATCAGTATTTGGCGCCACTCCTTCAGCCTGTAGACGGAACAAAGCGCCACGATGAATACGATGTGGTCATATGCAGATAGACTTGATATGTGATTGAAGCCAAGTTTCAGGTATACTTCGAATTCAGACATAGGTAACCTGCGGTACGTCACCTGCCAATTGAGTAATCAGAACTGCACGGTATCTCGACTCAGTTTCTTATTCAAATTCAGGAACTTCTTTTGGCCGGCTATATCAAACCGAACAATGTTGGCTTGGTCATCTATCAGTTCCGTCAATATCTCGTTGCGCACCTTGACTGTTTCAATGGCCGCGATTTCTTTGATATGAAATAGGCAAGCAGTCGCGTCGAGGGCATCTGCCATGGTCTGAAACTGTAGGGAGCACTCGACGCCATCGATCGTAAGGTCCAGCTTAGACAAAATGTACCTCGATACCCACTCACTTGCGTCATCGTGAACGTTGTCGGTCCAGAGATTAAGCTGCGGCCCCCCCATATTTACCACACCATCTTGAAGGTTGTCCGTAAATACACGTACCGAGACCGTGACCACCTGCTGTTCCGTCACCCATTTGACCTTACTGATGCTCACGAAGAACTCGTGGGCAATTACGGAAGGCGCAAGGGCCATCAAGATCACGCCAATGGCCAGCGTCCGATTATATCTGGTCATGGACCGCCCACTATTCTGACGCTAATGGTATATTCGTTACAATGTTACTGTGTCGCTTCCTGAAGTCCGTATCTGTCGATCAGATAGATCAGGGAAGCGATTGAGGCGGTTCCCAGTTCGAGCTCGCGGCGGTTCACCGAGTCGAAGACATCCAGGCGCGAGTGATGCACATCGAACATGCGCTGGGAATCGGGAATGAATCCAATGGTCGGGGTACCTACTGCCCGGCGCAAGGGACCAATGTCTGCTCCACCACCACCATTGTTGATGTAGGAAATCGTATTCTGTGGAAAGAGCGGTAACCAGGATCGAAACTGTGCGAGCACAGGATCGGTGGCAGAAACTCCGAACCCTCGGGGACTGAATCCACCTGCATCGCTTTCGAGTGCAATCACGTGCTTCTCGTTATTCTGCTGGGCTGTTTCCGCATACTGGATCCCCCCGCGTGTTCCATTCTCCTCATTCATAAAAAGAACCGCACGGATGGTATGCCTGGGACGGATCCCCAATTCCTTAAATGCTCTCAGCACGCCTATGGCGTGAACACATCCCGCACCGTCATCATGAGCGCCC
>JABIQT010000341.1 GCA_018667995.1 Candidatus Latescibacterota bacterium | reverse complement strand
CGGCAGCCATGGGCTCGTACGTCAGGCGCACGGCTTTGGCTCCGGCACGTTCCGCCGCATCGCGGACAGCTCTCTTCTCCACACCGGTTATGCCGGATGGTACACAAGCAACCACCGTGGGACGAATCAGGAAAGGGTTCTTAAGAACCTTGCGAATGAAGAAACGTATCATCTCCTCGGTCAGATCAAAATCTGCAATAACTCCGTCGCGCAAGGGGCGTTCAGCTTTGATATTTGGCGGTTCCCGTCCGAGCATTTCTTTCGCCTCGGCCCCAATAGCAACTGCCTTGTGGGTTCGTGTGTCCACCGCTACGTAAGAAGGTTCATCTATGACTATGCCACGGCCGCGCACATAAACGAGTGTGTTTGCGGTACCCAGATCTATGCCAATATCGTTGGACAACATACTCGCCCAGTTGAATGCCATGCGCTTGTTCTCCTGCGATAGATAAAACCCGCATTAAGTTCAGTTGCCAGATTTCCAGCGCTGTCTCATCGACGACAGAACGCTGTACGGTATTTTCAGCGAGCCAAGGTCAGCACGTCCCTCGCGCGGTCCGTGATAGTCCGAACCGCCAGTAATGACTAATCCATGCTTCTGTGCCAGCTGGCCATAGTATCGACGCTGCGTCTCATTGTGCTCCGGATGGAAAACCTCCAATCCGGATAACCCAGAAGCCGTTAGTTCAGGGATCAGTTCGTCCCGTCTTATAGATCCAGGATGGGCCATAACCGCGATTCCACCGGCTGATTGGATCAGACCAATGGCATCCGATGCAGATATCTTGTGCTTCTCCACATAGGCAGGACGACCAGATCCGATGTACTTCCGGAACGCCTCGTTGAGTGTCTTCACGTGTCCACCGTCTACGAGTACCTGGGCAACGTGAGGTCGTCCGATGCTCCCCGACTCCCCGCCCGCCTTCTCCAGTACCTGGTCAAAGGTTATCCCCATTCCCAAGTTATTTAGCTCGGACACCATACGCTGAGCCCTGACGAATCTCCCAGTTCGGAACGTGGCAAGGTGGGAAAGAAGTTCGTCGTGAGCGGCATAGATGTAGTAACCAAGAATATGTACATCTGAATTCCCCTCGGTGGCGCTGAGCTCCACACCGGGTACAATTTCCATGCCCTGAGCCTGAGCTGCTGAGACCGCCGAGTTCACAGCTTCAATCGTGTCGTGATCAGTGATTGCCAGCGCACGTAGACTTCTTTTCTTTGCATGCGCAATCAACTGTTCAGGTGTCAGCAGGCCGTCGGAAAAAGTCGTGTGAGAATGTAGGTCTACGAACCCGGTGGAAGCTTCAGGACGGCTATCATCCATATGCTACTCCACTCCCTGCATCACAGATAGATTCCGCTCCAGTCGCTCGAGTATATCTTCATATCTGCTTTGTTTGTTGCGCTCTTTGTCCACCACGTCTGCCGGAGCCTTACCCGTGAACTTCTCATTGGATAGGCGGGCTATAACTTTCTTGAGTTCCTGCCTGACGCGATCACGTTCCTTGCTGAGTCGTTCGATTTCCACGTCCAGATCAATCAAGTCGGCAAGGGGAACATAGAATTCCAATCCATGCAACACGCCCGCCGCGGAGAGGGGCGGCCTTGCCCCTTCCTCGTCAGAATCGGAAATCAACACTTCCGCTCCTGCAAGAGCCTCAACATTAGAGCGGGCGCCTAAGATCAATTCCTTCTGAGACGTTTGGTGGATATGGCAGATCACCTGCATTTTCTTTGCAGGGGGGACACTGAAGTCGGCGCGGACCTCCCGAATTGCCCCCGTTAGCTCCTGAAGTAACGTGATCTCGGCCTCGGCCGTGGGATCGCGCAGAGAATCGTCCATTTGGGGCCAATCACTAACCATAATACTGACGGGCTTATCCACGACGATTTGAAAATCAACAAGGTGCTGCCAGATTTCTTCAGTAATGAAAGGCATAATTGGATGGAGGAGTCGCAGCGTCTGGTCCATGACACTAACGGATACTCTCCTGGCTTGATCTCGGGTTTCCGCATTATCTTTATTGAACAAGCGCGGTTTGATTACTTCAAGGTACCAGTCACAGTAGTCATGCCAAAGAAAGTCATACAGGGCCCGGGCCATCTCATGAAATGCGTACCGCTCCAGCGAAGCGGTGACGCTTTCGATCGTTTGGCCCAAGCGGTGTAGTATCCAACGGTCCCATCTGTCAGACACGTCCGCCACGGATGTGGCCGGGGCCAATTTGACATCCTGATGCATCAATACAAAACGGGCGGCATTCCAAACTTTATTGGCGAAGTTCCGCCCTGTTTCAATCCGGTCCTCTGAGTAATAGATATCTTGACCGTGGGGCGCCATAAGCATCATTGCCATGCGCAGACCGTCCGAGCCATAGGCATCCATCACCTGAATAGGATCGGGGGAGTTGCCCAGTGACTTGCTCAATTTACGACCTTTGGCATCCCGAACGAGACTCGTCAGATAGACGTCATCGAAGGGCCTGTCATCCAGACACTCATACCCCATCATCATCATACGAGCGACCCAGAAAAACAGGATGTCGTGACCTGTGACTAAGACGGATGTGGGATAAAAGTACGAAAGTTCACGTGTATTATCGGGCCATCCCATGGTAGAAAACGGCCAAAGGGCGGACGAAAACCATGTATCCAACACGTCTTCTTCTTGGGTGAGGTTGTGTCGACCGCATTCGGGACAAGCCAATGGGCGCTCAGCACTCACGTGCATATGATCACAGTCATCACAGTACCAGACGGGTATGCGGTGTCCCCACCACAGCTGCCGCGAGATACACCAGTCTTCTATATTCTCAAGCCAATGGCGATAGGTCTTAATCCAATGCCCCGGAGTGAATGCCGGCGTGCCATCATGAGACAATGCACGCAGCAACCGGTCCGCTAGTGGTTTCATCCGGGCAAACCACTGACGAGAAAGATAGGGCTCCAGAACCGTATCGCACCGCTGACAGTGCGGAACCGCATGCGTATGGGGCTCCACTTTCACCAGCAGCCCAAGCTCCTCAAGATCGGACACGACACGCTTTCGGGCTTCAAAACGATCCAATCCGGAATAGGCTGGACCAGCGGCCTCGTTCATCAAGCCACCTTCATCCATAATGAGGATCTGTTCTAGATCGTGTTTCTGGCCCATTACAAAATCATTGGGATCATGAGCTGGGGTTACCTTCACCGCACCCGTACCAAATTCCGGATCCACGAGGTCCGCATCGCCGACAACCGGAATCTCACGACCGTTCAATGGCAGGATCAGAGATTTACCGATAAGGTGTCCATGGCGTGGATCATCTGGATGGACTGCCACTCCGGTATCACCCAGCATCGTTTCAGGCCGTGTAGTCGCAATTGCCAGGAAACTGTCCTCCCCTTTGATCGGGTATTTGATCACCCAGAGAGACCCAGTTTCCTCCTGTGGAATCGCTTCCTCGTTAGATAATGCGGTGTGGCAACGAGGGCACCAGTTGATGATTCGGTAGCCACGGTATATCAATCCCTTTTCATACAATGAGACAAACACCTTGAGCACGGCCTCAGAGAGACCTTCATCCATGGTGAATCGCTCTTTATCCCAATCGCATGATGCTCCCAGCCTCTTGAGCTGGTCAATGATAGTACCGCCGTACTGCTCTCGCCATTTCCAGACTTCCCGAACAAACTTATCGCGACCGATATCAACCCGTTTTATACCTTTTTCGGCCAGCTTCTTTTCCACGACGACCTGGGTAGCAATTCCGGCATGATCGGTGCCGGGCATCCAGAGCGCTTCATAGCCCTGCATCCGTTTCGATCGTATCAAAATATCTTGAATCGTATTATTGAGTATGTGCCCTATGTGCAAAATCCCTGTGATGTTCGGGGGAGGGATGACAATCGTAAAGGGCGGTCGACCGGAGTCGGGGGATGCTTGGAAGAGCCCTTGCTCCATCCAAAAGGCATACCACTTCCGCTCCACAGGCGCCGGATCGTACTGCGGGGCAAGGCCTTGTTCAGACATGATGGCTTCTATGTCGTCCTTCCTGGGTATATAAACCGGGAATGGG
>JABIQT010000118.1 GCA_018667995.1 Candidatus Latescibacterota bacterium | reverse complement strand
CACATACCCATTCTCGCTCAGCGAGATCCTTCTCAGTTGCCCTGGGGAAAACTGGGCGCCGAGATCGTTCTTGAATCCACGGGTCACTTTACCGATGGCCAGAAGGCTTCTGCACATATCGAGGCAGGGTCGGACAAAGTTCTGATTTCGGCTCCTGCGACGAATGTGGATGCGACTATCGTTCTTGGCGTCAATGATGATACGCTGCAGCCCAACCACAAGATCGTGTCCAACGCCTCATGTACTACCAATTGCCTGGCGCCAATGGTCTCCGTGCTGCACGAGAAATACGGATTGGTTCGCGGATCCATGACGACGATTCACGCATATACGGGTGATCAGAACATCCACGATCTACCGCATTCTGACCTCCGCCGCTCACGGGCTGCTGCCGTCTCTATGATTCCTACCAGCACGGGTGCTGCAAAGGCCATTGGACTTGTCATACCAGATCTGGCCGGCAAGTTGAACGGTATGGCCGTCCGCGTGCCTATTCCTGATGGTTCGATCACTGATCTCGTAGCCCAGGTGGAACGCATGCCGACGGATGCGGAAGAGATCAACGCCGCTTACAGGGCTGCTTCACAGGGCGCCCTCAAAGGAATCCTCGAATACTGCGAAGACCCTATCGTTTCAGCGGATATCGTTCATAATCCGTCGTCCTGTATCCTGGACTCGGACTTGACTATGATCATAGATGACGGTTTGATCAAGGTGCTCGGTTGGTATGACAATGAGTGGGGCTACTCCAATCGCTGTGTGGACCTGATGGGGCGTCTGGCGGAGAGTGCCTGACGAATGAGGTGCGAATGGCATTTACGATTTCAACGTAAAACTTCGCCATTTGTGTTGGATCACCTATGACTATTTCCGGATTGATAGATGAGCTGACCCACGGCACACATTATCGGGATCAGGTCGTCCGCATCGAGCGGCTTCCCGCCAGGGAGGCCAAATTTGCTGACCCACGGGATCCCCTGAATCCGGTCTTGGGTGAAGCCCTGAAAACACTTGGGATCGATCAGCTGTACACCCATCAGGTGGCTGCGATCGATCATATCCGCTCTGGTGAGCATGTAGTCGTCGTGACTTCGACGGCAAGCGGTAAGACCATGTGTTATAATGTCCCTGTCCTGGAGACATTACTTTCTGATCCCACCGGTAGAGCTCTCTACCTATTTCCCACTAAAGCGCTTGCCCAGGACCAGTTACGAGGTCTTTTGCGCTACCGTGATGCCGCTCCGGATCTTCCGCTGGTGGCTGGTACTTATGACGGCGATACCCCCCAAGCCACCCGCCGGAAGCTCAGGGATGAAGGCAATGTCATCCTGACCAATCCAGATATGCTGCATCAGGGCATAGTCCCTAACCACACCCGGTGGGGCGATTTTTTCACGAACCTTCGCTATCTAGTCATCGACGAAATCCATGCGTACCGCGGCATCTTCGGGTCTAATGTGGCTAATGTAATCCGTAGGTTGAAGCGGATATGTGCCCACTATGACGCCCACCCTCAGTTCATATGCTGCTCGGCGACCATATCGAATCCCCAGGATCTTGCGGAGAAGATGACCGGTGTATCGCTGAACCTCGTCGGCGGAGAGGAGGATGGATCCCCCAAAGGGCCTCGCTCCTTTGTGCTGTGGAATCCACCGTTCCTTGACGATTCCATGATAGAGCGCCGAAGCGCCAATAGCGACGCTAGGGACCTGATGGTGGAACTGATACGACGACGTTTTCCGACTATTGCCTTTGTAAGAACACGGAGCGGGGCGGAATTGTTGTACCGTTATTGCCAGGAAGCGTTGACGCACAACAGCCCTGCTCTGGCGCGAAAAATACGCGCTTATCGAAGTGGCTATCTGCCCGAAGAGCGCCGCCAGATCGAGAAGGCTCTATTCGACGGTGAGCTTCTGGGTGTCACCAGTACCAGTGCGCTGGAGCTGGGCATTGACGTAGGCGCGCTGTCGGCCAGTCTCATGGTAGGCTATCCAGGAACCATCTCCAGCACCTGGCAACAGGCCGGCCGAGCTGGACGTGGTACTGAAGAGAGTCTGGCTGTCCTGATAGCGCACAATACACCGATCGACCAGTATTTGATGCACCATCCCGAGTATTTCTTTGGCGAATCGCCGGAACATGCGGTAATCGACCCGGACAATCCCTACATCATCCTGGGTCACTTACGTTGCGCTGCCCGTGAGCTGCCCATCAGTGTCGAGGATGAGGGCATATTTGGCCAATATGCGCCTGCTGTGCTCGATATACTCCAGGAGAGCGGGCACATCCGGCCCATCAATGGAAAATGGTACTGGACCGGGGGTGGCTATCCCGCATCTGACGTTAGTCTGCGAAATATCAATGACAATACATATACTATCGTGGACACGACCAACGAAAATCAGGTGATAGGGTCCATAGATGAGATAGGCGCCTTTACACAAACCCATACCGAGGCTGTATACCTCCATGATGCCGAGACATATTTTGTCGACAATCTGGATCTGGAGCAACGTGTAGCATACGTGCGCAAGGCGGATGTCGACTACTATACGCAGGCGATCAGCGAAACAAATATCAGAGTCGACGAGGAAGAATCACAGAAGTCCTGGCATAAGAGTAAGATCCATTTCGGTGATGTGACGGTAACCACGACTGTGATCATGTTCCGGAAAATAAAGTTCGGTTCGCGTGACAGTATAGGATTCGGAAATCTGAAGCTTCCGCCGCAGGATCTGGAGACAAATGCCCTCTGGTTGGTACCGGAACTAGATACATTGAAGACCGTCAAGTCTTTCGGCCGGGTGCCTGTGGAAGGGATGCTCGCCATTGCCAATGTGATAGCAGAAGTCATTCCTCTGTTTTCAATGTGCGATGTGGTTGATATAGGGGCCACCGTGGATTCGTCCAATACAGGAGTACCTACGATCTTTGTATATGACAAATACCCAGGTGGCCTGGGATTCGCTCAGAAGGTCTTCGAGATTATCGAGCCGGTGGT
>JABIQT010000119.1 GCA_018667995.1 Candidatus Latescibacterota bacterium | reverse complement strand
CTCATCGCCTACCCAATTCGCCGCACAGTGAACCGCATCCCCGTAGCCTCTCTGCTGTTCCTGAACCACATAAGTGATGTGACGTCCGATAACAGCCAATCGGTCCAGTTCTTGCTCCAGGGCACGCCTTCCTTTGACCGCCTGGCTCAGTCGCGAATCTGGCGCGGCGAAGTAGGCCTCGAGCATCTGCTGCCCACCCGGAGAGACTACCAGACAGATCTCCTCTATACCTGATTCCAGCGCTTCTTCGATAATGACCTGAACCACAGGTTTCATGGCTCCGTCGATGTCGAGCAAAGGAAACATTTCCTTGCGTACTCCTCGGCTCGCCGGGAGCATTCGTGTGCCATAACCAGCAGCCGGAATGATCGCTTTACGTACCAGAGGCGTAGATGTCATGAAATCTTCCATGCGGGTAGTCTTACAGTAGCGACAGCTGTCATTTACTCGATACGGTAAACAGCATGACCAAACTGACAAGCACCGGGCGATGAGCCTGTAAACAGCTCCGGCGTATGTCCTGAGTACAACGTATATCGTTCTACCAATTGTTCGAGGTGTTCAAACATTCGAGAATTGCCTGCAATGGCTACTGTGCCACCGGATCCACCACCGGTAATCTTGGCGCCATAGAATCCGGCCTCTGCACCTAACTTCCTGATTTGCCTGACCACCCAACCTGTTTCGGGAGATCCCAGACCACATCGGTGGGCATAGCTCCAGTCAGAAGCATACATCAGTCTGCCAGCCATAATGAGGAAATCCTCAAGTCCTGTCCGGTGTGCGGAGGCAAGGTGGTCTATAAATGTCTGCACTCTCGCGTGCTCGTATATGGGATGAGACACCCGGCTGCGCACCATGTAAGATCGATGTGGGTCGACGGTTGTGACTGTATCCGGCAGCGCTCCATGGTCATTCAAGAATGTACTTCCCTGAATTGATTGTGGGAGAATAGAGCGGTATGCAGTGTGGTATTCCATCGGTGACACGTTACACAGGTATCCGCCAAAAGGTGGCACCTCTAAGCTATTGGATTCACGATTTGATAGATAGGATCCTATAATTCCCAGGCCCATAAATGCCCCGATTCTGACATCCGTGTATTGTGGGCCACCTACACTGTGTTTTACGTTCGTATTGAAGCCGATTAGGTGGAGCCCATCCGGGATCGGAAGATGCTCCTTGATTTCGTGAGGCTGACAGTCCAGACAAAGGAGATGACTGCTTCGACCGAGAGCAGAAGTGACTTGATCCATGATTCCGCACGGCGCACCCACGATGTGGTTTTCGGCCATCTGGGCAAGGCGGGCCACCTGCATTCCATCCAAATTCCTATTATAGACCAGGTTTGCGGCGGTGATCGTGGCGACTTCGACTGCGGCCGAGGAGGATATACCGGATCCGGAGGGTATCGTGCTGGTGAATACGATTGTAACGCCATGTTGTATGTCTGGAAGAACACCCTCACCCGAGAGAACGCTAAACGCTCCGGCAACGTACGCTGCCCAGGAGCTTTCCTGGTTCATCTTAAGTCGGTCACGCACCCACCTATAGTCGGTCCCTGATCCGATCTCCAGGTCATCCAGGGATATGGTCAGGTCTGGATTGAGCCCCTCAGCTTCGAGACCAATACTGTGGATCTCCAGTTTACGGTCGGGCCTCGCCTGCATGGCCATTATCACGGCCCGGTCGAGCGGATACTCGCATACCGTGGCGCCGCAATAGTCGGCAATGCCGCCCATACAATCGAGTCTGGCGGGTGCCCTGACCACGAAAATAGGAGTCCCGGGTTCAAAATATCCACCGAGGGGTGCATGCCCCGCATCCGGTTGACCGGCAAGCGCCCGCTCGAATGCAAGATAGTCGTTGAGATCAGCGTGTTCTGGTGAGGAGATGCGTTCCAATGCCACGGCGGCCACAGAATCTGAGGGTAGGAAGGTCGTTGTCTTGGTAAAAACCGTACCCGCTGGCGCCAGTTTTGTCAAGGCATATCCGGGAAACATCCATTGGGGGCCTTCACCTTGACAAGTCCCTGCAACAAAGTATACTTTGCGGAGTTCAACATGGTATACGAAACTGGCCGGCTACGGGCTGTTCTCCGACTCAATTCCTGCGAGGCGATGGTATGAAACATGGACAGTGGATTATATTGCTGCTATCACTGACTTTAATGCACTTTGGAACAGGTGATGTCCTGGCTCAGAAAGTCCTCAAGAGCCACGCATTGTCATTGCACGGGGACGTCAAATATGGTCCCCAATTCACACACTTCGACTATGTTAATCCCGATGCCCCCAAGGGCGGCACCGCCCGCATGGCGGACCTCGGTACCTTTGACAGTCTTAATCCCTATATATTGAAGGGCGTTCCCGCTGGCGGACTTGGGCTCATCTACAGCTCACTACTCGTACCCTCGCGTGACGAAGCTAACACTGAATATGGCGAGTTAGTCGAATCCATTGAAATGCCAGAGGACCGTTCATGGGTCACGTTCACACTTCGAGCAAACGCCAAGTGGCACGATGGCAAACCAGTTTCAGTAGAGGATGTCATATTTTCCCTGGAAACCATAAAGAGCGATGGTCATCCGTTTTACAGGTCATACTACGGGGACGTTGTGAAGGCAGAGCGTGATGGAGAGAGAAAGGTCAAATTCACGTTTGGGAGTGCTGGAAATCGAGAGCTGCCGGTCATAATCGGGCAGCTACCTGTGCTGCCCAAACACTATTGGGAAAGCCGGACGTTCGGTGAAACCACCTTGGAACCTCCCCTGGGTAACGGTCCCTATAGAATCGAATCTCTTGAGGCGGGGAGATACATTCGATACCGGAGGGTAGAGGATTTCTGGGGTAAAGATCTACCTGTCAATGCAGGCCAACACAACTTCGATGAGATCCGTTTTGATTACTATCGAGACGCCACCGTCGCCGTGGAAGCGCTCAAGGCCAATGAATTTGATTTTCGCCTGGAGAACAGCTCAAAAGATTGGGCGACAGCCTATGACGTTCCAGCGCTGAAAGATGGACGCTTAATCCAGGAATTGGCGCCTGATGGTAACGGAACTGGGATGCAGGCTTTCTGGTTCAACACCAGGCGCGGCAAATTCGAGGATGCTCGAGTACGCGAAGCGCTGAGCTATACATTTGACTTTGAATGGGCGAATAAGAACTTGTTTTACGGTCAATACAGTCGGACCGACAGCTATTTCTCAAATAGTGAACTCGCTGCTTCAGGATTGCCGACAGGCAAAGAGTTGGCCATACTCGAACCCTATCGGGATCGTATCCCCGAGGCGGTCTTCACTGAAGCATTCGTCCTGCCTGCAACTGATGGGTCCGGTAATGTTCGTGATAACCTGAGAACGGCCAGGAACATGCTGGCTGATGCGGGATGGACCATTCAAGATGGTAAATTAACCAACGGCCAGTCAGGTGAGGTCATGACCATTGAGTTCCTGCTGGTGTCGCCCGCTTTTGAGCGCATCGTCGGGCCTGTCGTACAGAATCTGGAACGTCTCGGAATCGATGCCAAAATCCGTACCGTGGATGCGTCCCAATATCAGAACAGAATGAATACGTATGATTTCGATATGGTAGTGTTCTGGGCCCGCCAGTCGGCAAGTCCAGGCAACGAGCAGCGTGATTTCTTCTCCAGTGTTGCTGGTGCCAACGACGGAAGTCGCAATGTGGCAGGTGTCGCAGATCCTGTAGTAGACGAGTTGATCGAGGAGCTTATCGTCGCGCCTGATCGTGAGACGCTTGTGGCCGCGACGAAAGCCCTGGATAGGGTCTTACTCCATGGTCACTATGTCATTCCCAATTGGCATTCCAAGAGCTTCCGTCTCGTCTACTGGAACAAGTTCGGGAAGCCCGGTAAGCTCCCGGCGTATCACCACGGTTTTCCAGAAATATGGTGGCTTGATACGGAAAAATCCGCGCAGTTCAAATAACCAAATAAATCGTCGGCGTTGTCTGGTGCCTAATTTTCCGGACCGAACGCCGGCCACCGCTTGATGAAACTATATGCTCGCCTACATCATCCGCCGGCTGCTCCTCATTATCCCAACCCTCTTCGGCGTGATGTTGGTCAATTTCGTGATCATTCAGGCCGCCCCTGGCGGCCCAGTCGAACAAGTCATCGCCCGACTCAGGGGCCATGATGTCGATGCCACGGCTCGTTTCAGCGGGTCGTCCTCGGGTGATAATTTAAGCAATTCGACTAATACCCGATCTGAGGCGGTATATCGTGGCGCCCAAGGGCTGGATCCGGCGTTTGTCGCCGAACTCGAGAAGATGTACGGTTTCGACAAGCCGGCCCACGAGCGATTTCTCATGATGCTATCGCAATATATTCGTTTTGACTTTGGGGAGAGCTTCTATAAAGATCAACGGGTTACGGACATTGTGCTGGACAAGATGCCCGTGTCCATTTCGTTGGGTTTATGGACGACATTGCTCGTTTACATGATATC
The DNA here is from genome assembly GCA_018667995.1 of Candidatus Latescibacterota bacterium. GTDB lineage: Bacteria > JAAXHH01 > JAAXHH01 > JAAXHH01 > JABIQT01 > JABIQT01. Next base: position 1,852 of record JABIQT010000119.1, on the reverse strand, counting down.
CATCCCGCTCGGTGTGCTCAAGGCGGTCCGGGACGGTTCCCGGTTCGACTTGTGGACTTCTGGCGCTGTTGTCGTGGGGAATGCGATCCCCAGCTTCCTCTTCGCCATTCTGCTCATCGTAGTATTTGCCGGCGGTCGCTACATGGATTGGTTTCCGCTCCGAGGTCTCACGTCACTGGACTGGGCGGACCTGACGTGGCCGGCAAGAGTTCTCGACTATCTATGGCACATCTCTTTGCCTGTCATGGCCATGGTTATCGGTGGTTTTGCAGGTCTCACCTTGCTTACGAAGAACTCCTTTCTGGAGGAAATCAATAAACAGTACGTAATGACGGCGCGTGCCAAGGGACTGAAGGAAAACCGCGTACTGTATGGGCACATATTCCGAAATGCCATGCTCATCGTGATCGCTGGATTTCCGGGTGCATTCGTGGGTATCCTCTTTACAGGGTCGCTCCTAATCGAAGTGATATTCTCGCTCGACGGACTTGGACTGCTTGGATATGAGGCTGCACTGGGGCGCGACTACCCCGTCATGTTCGCCACACTGTACTTCTTCTCATTGCTGGGTCTGCTCATGAACCTGGTAGGAGATATTACCTACACCATCATCGACCCCAGGATCGACTTTGAGAGTCGGGAGGTGTAGGTGTCCGTCCACGAAACGCCTCCGCAACCTGTATATCCCCTATCACCTCCAGATCGATTCCTTGGACTGCCGATTTCGCGTTTGACCAGGCGAAGACTGGAGAATTTCAAGGCTAATAGGCGGGGGTACTGGAGCTGGTGGCTTTTTATGGGGCTGTTTTGCCTCACACTACCTGCTGAGTTTCTGGCCAATGATGCCCCGCTGATTGTACGCTTCGATGGTGGGACCTATTTTCCTGTTCTTGTGACCTACCCTGAAACGATCTTTGGTGGTGATTTCGAGACGGAAGCAGAATATCGCGATGAGTTCATACAGGATCTGATAAACGAAAAAGGCTGGATGATTTGGCCTCCCGTTCCATACAGTTTCCGTACCATCAATTATAATCTTCCCGAGCCGGCACCATCTTCCCCGACAACTGACAACCTCCTCGGTACCGACGATCAGGGCAGGGATGTGGCAGCCCGTTTGATATACGGTTTCAGGATATCACTGCTTTTCGGATTGGCCCTTACACTCTTCAGTTCCATTGTAGGTATTGCTGCCGGTGCCGTACAGGGGTACTACGGAGGATGGATCGATCTGATCTTTCAGCGGATTATTGAGATTTGGGCTGGATTACCCACGTTGTTTCTCCTGATTATCCTGGCCAGTATCGTTGAACCTACCTTCTGGCGCCTGCTCGGACTACTTCTGCTTTTCAGCTGGCTGGGTCTGGTGGGCGTCGTGCGCGCGGAAGTGCTGCGAGCCCGCAGTCTCGATTTCGTTCGCGCTGCTCGGGCTCTCGGCGTAAGCGAGATCCAGATCATTGGGAGGCATGTGCTTCCAAACGCTATGGTGTCCACCTTTACATTCCTGCCGTTCATACTCACTGGATCCGTAACCGCGCTGACCTCGCTTGATTTTCTTGGACTGGGATTACCTCCCGGATCGCCTTCGCTCGGAGAGCTTCTGAACCAGGGCAAACAGAACTTGCAGGCGCCCTGGCTGGCCTTCACTTCTTTCATCTCGCTGGCCGTTATGCTCTCATTGCTGGTTTTCATTGGTGAGGGCGTTCGTGACGCTTTCGATCCCCGTAAGACATCGCTCCGAACCGGAGAACCAGTTTGAGTCTCCTGCAGATACGTGATCTTGCCGTCTCGTTCAAGATGGAAGAGGGCCTCGTGGAGGCCGTCCGCGGAATCGACCTGGACGTCCACAGGG
>JABIQT010001117.1 GCA_018667995.1 Candidatus Latescibacterota bacterium | reverse complement strand
GCACCTTTTGATCCTGTCAGCTACCGGGATTGCTCGCTTTAGCGTAGAGTCTGAGAGGCTGATGTTTGTGAATTATATCCCGCTCCCGGTCGAGGCGGGTGGTGCTGTTTCTGCTCAGATATATGCCCAGAAGAATGGCGATATAAGAATAACCATCGATACCAGCAGCGGGCGCCGCGTTCACCTGACGACGGATTCAGGTTTCGATGTCTTACGTGAGGCTCCGACCACCATCGCGATCGAGAATGCCCTGAAAAGCTCAGATATACAATCGTGGGACTCCGACCAAGACTTTTACTGGGTGGCAACCAAGACCGGATTGCACCGTATCCGGCAGGATATCATATCGGCAGATACCGAAACACCATAGTCATCGGTGCAGCGCGAGCTCCTCGCAACCTAGCGGTTTGCAGTACAGCTGAGTCCAGCGTGTAACGTCAGGGCGCATGCCTCCCTTCCCATCCGCTTCCCGATTCTCCGGATGCGTAACAGGTTCCGGTCGGTTTCAAGTAGGGTCGGCGAATACCTTGCTGAAAATCCTATTTCAGATCAGGCCCCGATGCCCGCAACCTATCCAGACGTCAGGATACCACCTCACCTGCTCTGACTGTCGCCACTGGTTCCCAGCAGCCTCCCTGCTTTTTGACGCCGTCGACGTCCTCTAACGACGACGCTCTTTCGTTGTATTTCAGTACAGCAAGGTCTGCACAGGCCCCCGGCATCAACGTACCAATCTCCTCGCTCAGACCGAGTAGTTCAGCCGGACGTGAGGTGACTCTCGCAAAAGCATCCTCTTCGGGCATACCCGCCGCAATTAACTTGGACAAGGTACGCGGGAGATCATGTTGTGGTACACTACCAGTGTGCTCGCGATATTGGTCAGAGGATATGGTATCAGGCCAGAATCCTTGTTCGATACAAGGTTCGGCGATGCTATAACTGAAGGATGCCATCCCGTGCCCCACATCAAACCGGATCCCACGATCGCTCGCGGCAAGCACGCCTGTCCTGACGGCTCCGTCTTCCAGGAGATTTTCCGGTCGACCATTGAAGCAGTACGTCAGGATGTCACCAGGCCGCAGAAGGGCGAGCTGGTCATCCAGAGACCAATCCGAAGCTTGTCGGCTCCCAAATAATATGGGACTGTCGGTGGCCTCGGCCACACTAAGACCGCGATCCATCACCTCGTGGGGATCTACTGGATTATGTGTACCTGTGTTGAACGATATTCCCCAGATGGCATCTCCGCCTGACTCGATCGCGGCAATACAGGCCTTTGTATCGGCATCATCGATCGATTCCATGTTAGCAATGGGATTCTTTTCACCGGTTCTGGAAAGATTCAGAGCAAGGAGCACGCGTGTTTTGCTCACCGCTATCACCTTTTCCAGATATTCATCGAGATCTCCCGCCCCAGCATCCCCTTGCGATAACACAGTTGTTACGCCTCGTCGCAGAAATTCTACATCTGGATCCACACCATAGCGCGTTTCGGGTAGCCCGGGGTGGGCATGCATATCAATCAATCCCGGGAGAAGTACCGCATCAGGAAACCGTAATGTCTGCTTCGCCGATCCGGCTATGCCTGCTCCCGATTCCACAACCCTGTCTCCCACAATCGCAACCGCTCCCGGCCCATCAAGACCTGTGTCCTCACAGAACACTCGGCCGGCATAGATGATCAAATCATAGTCAAACACGTAAGCCTCCATATTAGCCTAACCAACCCGGTAGGCGTTCAACAACTCGTAGTTCGGCTCAACACCCAGTCCGGGACGGTCCGGAACAGTTGTGCAGCCGTCTTTGTCAATAGTAAGTGGATTCTTGAATATCTTACCGCGAAGTGGATCCACAGTTTCCCTGTAGAACTCCAGGATTAAGCCGTTGGAAATGGCCGTAACCAGATGAATATGAATTTCTTGAGCACCGTGAGGCGCGATGCGGAGATCATGGGCGGCGGCCAGGGCGGATACCTGCATAAACTCCGTAATCCCACCGAGGATCTGCGCGTCCGCGTTTAGGATATCTGCAGAATGATGCGATATGAGATCGCGGAATCCATATCGCGTATATTCATTCTCGCCCGTCGCAACGGGTATGGGTGTAGACTGACCTACCCGCGCATGTCCCTCGTAATCGTCAGGAGCTACCGGCTCCTCGAGCCAGAAAATGTCGTAGGGCTCTATCTTTCGCGCGATATCTATGGCTTCATAGGCTGCATAGGCGTTGTTAGCGTCCACCATCAGCTTGATATCCGGACCTATTGTTTCACGCACCACACGCACCCGTTCAACATCTTCCCCAATGGTCACCCCGCCGATTTTCATTTTAACAGCTCGTGCCCCCAGACTAAGACTGTCCTCCATCTCCTGAGCGAGCTCCTTCAACCCCTTCCCCTCCTCGTAATACCCGCCTGCGATATAGGTGGGAATTCGATTCCGGAATCCGCCCAGAAGCTTGTGCACGGGCTTTTTAAGGATTTTTCCCATAAGATCCCACAAGGCAATGTCGATGGCACTCAGAACCTGTGTGGACATGCCCCGCCGACCTACGATCTTGGGCTCCCACATGGCATCCCAGTGCCGCCGATAATCGAATGGATCCTCACCTATCAGAGCCTGCTTGTAGTGCTCAACCAAGGCGGATACGATTTCTCCCGGCCTTCCCGCGGCGGTGCCGCCCGCCCACCCTATGCCCGAAACGCCTTCGTCCGTATGTACATTGACCAGATTCAGTCCCACCGTTGCGTAGGTGTACTTGCCATTTCGGATGGGTTTTGGCTTCGGCCAGGTGTATCGTTCTACAGTGACATCAGAAATCGTCACAGGGCACTCCTTGATCTGAGAACTGCGTGCTTTTCGAATAATCGAACCGCAATATAACAGACCATCGTTCCGCCGGCAATCGATATGCGAGAAAGTATGGCCACGTGTTTTCAAGCAGCTATCTCTTGATTCCTGGAACGAGCCGTTTATAGTGTTATGGATAACCTCAACTAATTCACGGACATCTCGTCTCCCACAACCGGACAAGGACGCAATGATATGCTGTATGTGCCAGGAAAAAGGCTCATTGTCGGTCTCCTGATTTTATCTTCGAGCATTGCAGTAAATGTCTATTCAGCTCAGGTGATAACCAATACGGTTGGCAAGACCATGCCGTCAGACGCCGCCCCTCTGGAACGACAGACGTACCGTTTTCTACTCCAGGAACCGACCACATTAGATATTAGTATTGCGGTATATCAGGCCGGTGGCGCCGTATTCTCATTCGAGGGCCTAACGAGGCTGGATGAAAACAACGAACTCACGGCGGCGGCGGCGGATAGCTGGGAGGTCTCGGATGATGGGCATCAGTGGACCTTCCACCTGAGGCGTGGCGCAAAGTGGAGCGATGGCCGTTCCGTAACGGCACACGACTTTGTTTATACCTATGTGCGAATAGTAGATCCTGCCAGCGCCAATGTGAATGCCTCTCTTTACTATGATATTAAGGGCGCTCAAGCTTTCAATCAGGGACAATTGAAGGATGCAGACAAACTAGGCCTGGAGGCCATCGATGATTACACATTTGTAATAACTACGGAGAGGCCATGTCCCTACATCCCACTAATCGCCTCATTCCCCACGTCGGGTCCCGTTCCTTCCTGGCAGGTCGAAAAATATGGGCCAAGATGGACGGAGGCTGAGAATTGCGTAAGCAACTCGACTTTCAAATTGGATTCATGGCTCCACGGCACCAAATTCGAATTTGTCCTGGACCCATTATACAATGGTCCCCACAAGGCATATCTGGAGCGAATAGTTGGTATCTTCACAAATACAGATCTGATGGCTGGTGGGACCTTGGCCTACGAGAACAATGAGGTCGACTATCAACTGCTTACGCCTGTAGATCTTCCACGTATCAGCTCACATCCCCAGCTCCGTCATGAACTGGACATCAGTCCGGACTTCGAAACAAACTACCTGTTCTTTGATCCGAACGTGGCCCCATTCGGCGACGTCCGCGTTCGGCGGGCTATCGCACATGCCATCGATCGTGAGTTGATCTGCCGTGTGGTACTTCAGGGAATGGCGGAACCCGCATACACCATGTTGCCGCCCGGGTTCCCGGGATATTCGGACGGAAGATTCGACGACCTGCAACGGTTCGATGTAAAAAGGGCACGTGAGCTTCTCGCAGAGGCCGGATATGCCAATGGCAGGGGTTTTCCAAGACAAGAACTTTGGATAAACAGAATCGACAACCAGATTACGGCCCAGGCTCTTCAGCAGATGCTAAAGCAGAATCTGAATATCAATCTGGATATCCGCGTAGTCGAGCGAAGCGCCTATCGGGCGGCCCAATTCCAGTGGCAGATTCCCATGAGCCTGATTCAGTACCATTATGATTATCCGGATCCCAACAATATGCTATCAATGGTATGGCATTCTCAGCCAAAGGGATATAGTCGCCATCCATGGGCGAATAAATCATTTGATGCCCTGGTTGATCAAGCGGCCTCAGAGATGGATCCGGATCGGCGAATTGGGCTTTATCAAAAGGCTGAAAAGATCCTGGCAGAAGATGCAGGCGCCGCCTTCATTTACTATGATAAGATTGCCTCCCTGCGTAAGCCCTGGATAAAGGGAATCAAGCGCGACAAGAACGGATTCTTTCCATTTTGGGGAAACAACACGGGCTACATGGACGTCTACATCGGTTCCAATATAGAATAACCAATCAAGGAGGATCCCCTTGGCACAGCCTACCATGATGTTCTACCACGATGGCCGCCATCCACTTATCTATATGTACGAGCCTCCCATTCAGCGCGAGGAATACGAAGCCGGGGTTGATGAACTTGTAGGTACGCCGATTCAGGCCATCATGTTCTGCCTTGGCGATGGACGCACCGTACTACATGACACCACAGTTGGCGAATTGTGGGGAGACAATGTGGAGAAATGGCCCCATCTCATATTCAGGCGTGCCAACCAGAACGCTCGTCATCTCATTGACGAGGTGGAGGATCCTCTCACTATTATGAGTCAACGGGCACATGAAAAAGGGATGTTGATCTATCCCACACTTCTTGTCCAGCAGGGCCGAGGACCCCGCGATGAAGACGTGCGTTGCTCGAACTTTCGGTTCGAAAATCAACACCTGGAAATCGGGGGCATGGGAGGGATTGACCCGTCATTTCCCGGTCTCACATGCCTTGATTTCAAGCATGAAGAAGTGCGCGAGGAACGGTTTGCACTCATTGAGGATACGCTACTTCGATATGATATCGATGGCTTTGAGCTCCAGCTAAACTATTTCCCGTACTATTTCCATCCCGATGAGATTGCAAGCGGGTGCGAGATAATGACCGCCTGGGTACGGCGCGTCCATGGGGCCGTAAAGGCCAGCGGAGCCGATCGCGAGCTGGTGATTCGTGTACCTGCCAACGTCGACGGCTGTATGTCCGTAGGGCTCGACGTTAAGACGTGGATAAAGGAAGCCATCGTCGATGTGCTGGTGGGGCAGACCTTCTCGGGGCCAGAGCTGGTCGACACCATGGCTAACTTCCGATCGCTGGTGCAGGCCGCTCACGGCTACCCGTGCAGGGTTCACGGCACTATTCAGAGCCACGTGGATTCTGATAGACTCCAGGAGGCGCCGATTGAAATCGTGCGTGCCGCGGCGTGCAACTACTGGGAACAGGGCATTGACGGCCTTTATCTCGGTCACTGGTTCGGCAATTGGCCCTACGAATCCACGTTTTATGAGAAGCTGCGCGAGCTGCCCCATCCAGACATCATGGCCACCCAGGATAAATACTATTATCTGCCAACGGAGACGGGACGATACGGTCAACCCTCATTAGAACCCGGTCTGTCCATGCAGGTTCCGGCTGACTTGTCCGCTAAGGGCAGAGCAGATATTCTTTTCTCCATCAGCGATGATCTTTCCCGCTGGGGCGGGGCGCACCGCATCCATGAAGTGATAATCCGCATGAGAGTCATGAACGTGACGGAAAAGGTCAGGTTATCATTCCGGCTCAACGGCCAGGAACTGCCCGATTCGTCGGCACGGATTATCAACGAAATGTACCGCATGAAGGCCCCGCGGTACCGTACAGGTTCCGGGTACTGGTTCATTTGGCGACTGGACCAGAATCATTGGCCTGTGCAGGGGGCAAACAATCTACAGATAGTCCTTTTGGAGGACGACCCGGATACGTTGCCCGCGATCTACCTCAGGGATGTGGAAGTGGAGATAAAGTACCTGAAGGGACGACACTTCAATAGGGGTCAAGACACTGACCTGGGCCCCTATGAACAGATGATGATATGAGTCAAAACGAATAAAACTGACACCAAACGAAAAAAAAGCACCGAACCCCTTGACTATCTATTGAAAATCCGTAAATATATATTATAGGTGATGTTACGGTCGCCTGAAGCTATCTCAAGTAGACATTAACAACTGAATAAGTATCAATTGCCGTGCCTTCTGTATCGTTTACCGAAATTCGAAAGCGACAGGTACGCCAATTGGCAGGTCCTACCCGGCCTGTTCCGGACGATTCCTGGCTCAAAAATATGAAAAGTGCAATCGACATAGTCGCATGTCCTACGAGAATACCTGCCGCTGTTGATTCCTGGCTACTCGGACACCGGTCTAATGATCGGGCTGTCCCCTCTAAAAATAGCCTGCATCATCAAGCGGTATCCTATTCCACATGCGAAATACACGGTGTCGGGCGCTTCGAGAGGATAAAACGAGATGTTCACCTTTCCTACCTATTCCGGTCCTTCCCTGCCCGACACGGTCAATCCACTCAATATCCGTCACTACGGAATGCTTCTGAAATGGATTTACTTCCAGCCCGCGCGCCTGATCCATTATCTATACCAGTCTGACCCGGACCTATACGGTACCACCGGTCTGACAGCTTTGATTCGTACGCTCAGAGTAGCAGCGTATCGTAATCTCTACCTAATGCCCCTTGCTATGACATCAATGCTGCTGGGGATATTCTGGGTCGTTTTTGAATTATTCGGCATGGCCAGTGTCGAAGTTATGGCGAGCATTCTGGGCGGTGTACTTCTCGGAGGTATTATAGGCGGATCGGCTTTCGCCATCGGGTTCGCACTCACATT
>JABIQT010000120.1 GCA_018667995.1 Candidatus Latescibacterota bacterium | reverse complement strand
CCTGGTGCCTCTGCGTATTGTAACTCTACCCGTCGTTCGATCCGCCTTGATCTTATTGAAGTGCTCGAGCAATATCCATCAATCCCGGCCAATCGCAGCCCGCTTCTGTGCTTGCTCGCGCGAAAAGCCACTGTCTGATACGCTCGGGAGGAAGGCTCAGCAAATCCGCGAATCGGCCGATGGTCTCAGCCGGTGCGGCGAGTAGTCTTTTGTCACAGTTGAATAAATGCTGAGTCGCGTCAAAGGCCGGATCTCCAAGAAATGGCTTCGGGTCGATAACAAGCCATGGATGTCTCTGTGCCCGGACCACATTGCCGGCATGCAGATCTGTGGCAAGGATCACTTCCTGCTCAGTCGAGTCGAGTAATTCGTCGAAAAGTTGTAGGCCAGCGCGGACAAGCCCCGAATCGAGACATTTTCGGGGGTCCAGAAGATCTTCTTCCGACCAAGAGCGTTTGAGTCGCGCAATGGAGCGAAAGGGATGTGGACGGGAGGGCTGGCGCCAAAGCCGGCACAAGAGGGTAGCGATGACCTCATCCTGCTCCGATTCTGGTAAGCTTCGTAGTACAGTGCCCGGGACACAGTGCTCCATCAGCATAGCGTTCCGGGCGACATCCGCTTCGAAAAGATATGCAGTCGGATCACCATCCCAGTATTGCAGTCCCTGAATTTCGTGTTCCGCCTCCATGTGAGGCATCCCGATCTTCAGTACAGCGGATGATCCATCCGCTCGTTTGACCGGGGCCACCCATGCGCAACTGACCTCGTCGCTGTCGTACGGTGACCCCAAGTCCAATGACCAGGTGTCAGCCAATTGCTCTACAACCACCGGCAGACGCTTCAGCCAGGCCATGTTGTCGGGTTTATCTTTGCAGGTATTGGCCAAACGTCCGGGTATGTCTAAGTTCATGCTGCCTCTGGAGATCCAGCTCAAAGAGTGGTCACAACAATACCGAATGAGCTCTTTGGCCGTACACAGGTAAGGTAATAGTTCTCGGCTGCGTCCCACCGTGCATTCCAGGCCCTCAGGAAATCGGAGTCCTCGCGCAATCGCAACCTGGCAGCCCGGATATCGGTCTCGGTGTCAATCAGGATCGTGAGATCAATGAGATCTGACAGTGCCGGCTGTGCCGAATAAGCGCCCTCGAGAATAACCATAGCAGATGGAGCACGTGATTTGTAGTCCTGGTACAGCTGATAGGTCCCGTCCGGCGACGCTCCCGCTTCGAAATCAAATGCTCGCCATTGTGCAGATTGCCCCGAACGCAGAGGTGCCAATACTTCAGTTCGAGCTCGACGCCAGTCCATGCATTCGACGGCGCGTTGCTCCGGCGTTCGTCGGTCCCATTCTGCATCCGGCACATGGGCGGAATAGAAGTCGTCAAAAGGAATCAAGGCCGCTTCAACTACAAGGGCGAGCTGGGCACCGATCGTCGACTTTCCCGAGCCGCTGGCTCCATCTATCGCTACCATATACGGTGTCTGTTTTCCAGAGGATCGTCGTAGGATCTCTGCTTGAAGCACTCCGCATATGGATTCTACTTCCGATGATGTTCGGTCTTGTTGCTTCGTACTCATATCCGGCCCGCCCACAAGTGCATCGTGCTATACCGATACTGTGACGCATCGATACCGACGGTCGCTGAAAATCGATCGCGTAACCTATGCCAAGGTCCAGGATTCGATAGGGCGACATCCTTCGAGCAATTTACTGAGTTCTGTAAAGATTGGAGCCTTTGTCGGGTTGCCGGTAATGCGGCGCACTTATGACCGCTTTCTGTTCGTTCGTCAATTCATCAAAGTAGGGAGGTGGTGTATAGGTGCCGGTGACCGACTCTCCTATTGTTCCTGCATTATATCTCATGAGAATAGTACGTCTCTGGTGGTCCGCCGTCCATGGGAGTGCGCCGTGCATGAGTGATTCCGTGAAGATAAGGGCATCGCCAGCCTCTGCCGTGATTTGCACGATCCGGTCCTGATGGGCTTCATACAGACGGATATCGTCCGGGCAGGGAAAATTCGCTTTATGGCTACCGGGAAGGCAGGCAAATCCGCCATCGCCCGGCCCCACATCCGCAAGCTGCACTGCAATGTTGGTCATCCCACAGTACATCTGCCCATTTCTGTAGAGGTAGGCCCTGGATGGATCAATGGGCTCGCCACCTTCGTGAAACCAGAAACCGCCAGCACCCTTGTCCATGGTGATTCCACCGAGTCCTTCCAAGCGGAACCCCTTTCCCAGAACTGCTTCCAAACGGGACACGAAAGACGGATGGACCATCATGTTCCTGATGACGTCCACGTATGGCTTGTCCCACAGAAGGAGGCTTCCCATGTCGCCACGTCCGAAGGTCCCCGCTAAAGTGGAGGATCGGTTTGTCAGATCGGTCCCTCGAGCAGGCATCTGATCGGAATAATGGTCGACAGCCGCGTTTGCAGCTGCTATTTCCTCTGCCGAGAGCGCGCCTTTGACGATGATGTAGCCGTGGACATCAAATAGATACTTCTCTGATTCTGTCACGATAAAATCCTCATTTTGTTGTTAGACCGGTATCCGTTTCGCTTAAAATACCGTCCCATGATCCGCTGTCAAATCGTTAAGTGGTCGGGCCGACTCTGGAGATTCTGCCGAGAGTTTGACCTGGAGATCGGAATGTTGACACTATTGGTGGATGCTCGTTGGAACTATGAAATTCACTCCTGTGATGAACTTCTCGAACGGCGAAAAGTATCGGTATACCTCGAACACTTCAGTGCATAAATAAATGGACGCGGTTTTGTGCAACCCGCGGTTCGAAAGAGTCGCTTATGTGGGTTTACCGAGACCTGATGTGAGCCTCGATACGGATCATGCCAGTCTCGTTCCTTCGTGATCGGAAGTCTCAAACTGGGCCGGCAACGCCACCTCAAGCAGCTCCAGATTCTCTGAGCAGTCCGTTATAGAGGTTTTGTGCCCCGGTGGTACCACAAAGGCATCCCCGGCAGTAAGCGCGTGGGCTCCCTGCCCTTCACCATGCAGCGTCATAGCACCTTCCATGACGAAAGAAAAGAGGATGTCGCAATCGTGACTGGTTACCTGGGCCGCCTCTCGTCCCTTGGGTCGGGCAACCATGACAGAAGCGACGCCCGCGGTCGCCGCGCTGATACCCGTGTCACGTGCCTCGAATCCTGCCAGACGCCAAGGGCCCCAAATGGCCTTGTCTGCCTCGTGACGAATGAATTTTTGTCCGCTGAAATCCTTATCCGGATTGATATTGTCGGTTGGCAATTCCATTTCGTGATCGATAGTGGTCACATGTTCCGCTGGCACGCCAATTTCTATCACCTGCAGGTTCTCTGAAGCTTCAAGGACCCTGTGTCGGATTTCGGGTGGCTGGATGACACAGTCCCCTGCCTTCAAAATAAAGGGCGGACCTTGATCCTCGTACACCAATCGCACCCACCCTCTGTAGCAGAAAATGAGCTGGAAGCCCACGGTATGGTAGTGCACCATATCGGGGACAGGACCCGCATCCGGAATGCGGATATGGGAGGCGATGATACTGCCGCCCAGACGTCCCGGTACCAGATCACGATATTGCATCCCAGCTCGTCCGATGATCCATGGCGTATTGTCCTGCAGACGGCGCACAATGTAGGCATGCTCAGTCCTGGGCATAACGAGCTCAGGTTCTGCCTGCTCCAACTCTATTCTGGTACCGTTGGGAGCCGTGAGCACACGTTGACCGGATGCTACTTTGTCCGGGTCTATACAGAGTAGACGCAAGGTTCCTGGTGATTCGGGAGCCCCTTTTTCAATCCTCAGGCGGACACCGTAGCCGGACAGGACGGCAACCGCTGGATCGTCAGCGGGATAGATCATATCCAGGCGAAATCCGAGTGTTTTGGTGTAGAACGGAAGGTCCTCTCTCACGTCCTTTGACGGTAAGCGAAATTCTGCGGACCGCACGTTGTCTGCTGATGCACTCATTGCGTATACCTCCGGAATTTAACGTCTATTTCGCCAGCATTGTATGATTGCGCGATAAGTCGGGGTGCTTCCGATTTAGGGCTCTACTCGGTGAATGATCGTTGACGCGATTAGGCTGAATAGGGCGAATCCACCTATGAGAGGTAGCACAGTGCCATCAAATCCCTGCCCCACCAGCGTGCCCAATGGCACCGAGATGAACGTCGAGAGCGATCCGATTACGGTGGCTCCGAGACCGGCGATATGCCCCAATGGTGCCATTGCCAGAGCGTTCAGGTTTCCGAACATGATACCGAGACAGAAGAAGGCCGGAAGGAAGTATGACATCAATCCCCACAGCGGCGGTGCACCAGACCATAAATATGAGATCACCACGAAGATAATTGATAGCACTGTCAAGCCAAGAGATGCTCTTCGGGCCAGTTTTTTCATACCCAGTCGATGGACCAGTCCTCCGTTGGTCAGGGAGGCCAGGCCAATGGCTACGGCCAGTACACCGAAGTACAGGGGAAAGGTCTTTCCTACCCCGTAGACCTCCTGAAAGACCTGCTGAGAACAGGTCAGATAACTCAGAAAGGCGCCGAAGATAAATCCTGCAGCAATCGTATATCCCAGCGCGATTCTGTTGGAAAAGATCTCTTTGAGTGAGCCCATGAGGCGGGACATGGAAAAACGTACGCGTCGCTCGGCGTCCAGCGTTTCGGGTTGTCGCAAGGAAAACCATATCAGTGCCACGATTCCCAGAATAAGAAACGATACAAAGATGAAGCGCCAGTCCAGGTACATGATGACCACCTGGCCGTAGGCCGGCGCGATCATAGGGACAAAAATAAAGACGGCCATGATGAATGACATCACACGCGCCATATTATTGCCTTCAAACTGATCCCGAACCAGAGCGAGTGACACTGTGCGCGGTGCCGCTACCCCCACGCCTTGAAGGAATCTTCCAATGAGCATGACGGAGAAACTGTCGGCGGCCAAAGAGACGACACAGCCCACCATGAACAGCCCCAGGCCAATGTATATGGACGGTTTGCGGCCGATACTGTCGGATAGGGGACCGAATAAGAGCTGTCCCACGGCCATACCTGCGAAGAGCAATGTGATGACGAGTTGATTTGCATTGGTATTGCCGGAATTCAGATCCTGACCTATATCGGGCAACGCCGGTAGCATTGCGTCAATTGATAGTGCTGTAAGGGACATCATCAGGGCAGTCAGCGCCACGAATTCTCCGAAGGGCGGGCGTGTGGCTGCTGGAGGTGAGGTCATATAGAATGCCTGGTCGTGAAATTTGAATAATGTACGTTTTTTCGAGCGTGTGGCGGCGTGGGCGTCAGGTACGCGGAAGGCCGGCATTTCTGAACGCCCATATAATAGGTTTCCGGGCTCTGTAAGGCAAGGCACATGTGATTCGAAATGGACAAGGCCACCTTGGGTGGGACTAGCGTGCCGGAGACGTCGAATCAGCGCGCCCTGCTATTCCTATGTTCCGGGATGGATGTCACAATGAATATGGCGATCTCGAAGCTAACGCCGTCCTTGTCGGACTACATTCAGGTCCGATCCGTTATCTCGTGTTTTTTTACTGGAAAGCAGCTTGATCTCTGGTTATACTAGACGGAGATATTTCCCCCAAAAAATGTGACTCATATTTCGTAGACCGAATGCTCGAGTCCGTGGAGCCCTTTGGCCGCACCAGCAACCGATGCATTACGGTCGTGGCATTGCTACCTGTCAATGCTTCCCCTGGATTGTGGAGGTAATCATGTATTACCGCTTTTCGTGCCTGGTTTTCTTGCTACTGTGCTCTCTGGGCTCTTGCTTAACGGCGTTTGGTCAGAGCAAACTGTACTATATCGATAACGCCTTCGACAAGATACACCGAGCAAATCTGGATGGTACGGGCGTGGAGGATCTGATCACAACGGGGTTGGATTCTCCCAGCGGGATCGCCCTGGACATCGCGGCTGGCAAGATGTACTGGACGGAAAACATCGCTGACAAGATTCGACGTGCCAACCTGGACGGGACGGTGGTAGAAGATCTTGTGACCACGGGATTGAGTATACCAAGCGGCATTGCCCTTGATATAGCGGACGGTAAGATGTACTGGACCGATCCAGGCACCGACAAGATTCAGCGTGCAGATCTGGACGGCTCGAATGTGGTAGATTTGATCACCGCTCTGCCGAATCCCTTTGGCATCGCGCTGGACGTTGCGGGTGGCAAGATGTATTGGACAGACTATGGTGCCGACAAGATTCAGCGTGCAGATCTGGACGGTAGTGCGGTGGAAGACCTGGTGACTACAGGGCTGTTTACTCCCCAACACATCGCTCTTGATGTAGCGGGTGGCAAGATGTACTGGGCTGACCTCGATACCCAGAAAATTCAGCGGGCGAACCTTAACGGGACCTCAGTAGAGGATCTCGTGACTACAGAGAATCTGGTTGGACCTAGAGGAATCGCTCTTGATGTAGCGGGTGGCAAGATGTATTGGTCGGATTCCTTTGCGGACAAGATCCAGCGAGCCAATCTGGATGGCTCCGGCATCGAGGATCTCGTCACCGGGCTCAGCGACTATACCGGCGTTGCCTTGCAGATCGTTCCGCCTCCGCCGGAGGCTTCGTTCGATCCGGCACAACTGGATTTCGAACAGGAAATTGTTGGAGATACTTCATTGGAAACAACCACCCTTACTAACACAGGCGGGGAGACTATGATAGTCTCCAATATCGAGGTGGTTGGTACAGATGCGGCGGTATTCGCCTTCAGCGGCTCGACAACTCCCTCCATCTTACCTGCCGGGACCCTTATCCTTTCCGTGGATTTTACACCAGCCGCTACGCAGGTCTATTCGGACGCCTCCCTCTCTGTCACGCATAATGGACCGGGAAGTCCCAGTCTTGTTCCCATGATAGGAGAAGGTGTTCCCGCGATTCCAGTCATATCGGTTGATCCTACGGAACTGGGATTTGGAGCCGCTGTCGTGGGCACATCGTTTGAACTCACTGTTACCGTGTCTAATATCGGCAATGTAGCCCTTGAAGTAACGGATACCGCTGTGACTGGGACTGACACAGACCAATTCAGCGTGAACGCCCCGTTCACGGTTGCGCCCGAGGAAAGCCATGAATTGACAGTTACGTTCTCACCGACTTCTATCGGAGCCAAAGCGGCAAACCTTGTTCTGACTCACAATGCAATCGGCAGCCCTACAGTCGTTCCGCTCACGGGGGAAGGTCTGGCAGAACCAGGCAGTTTCCTCTTCATCGCGGACTCGGGCCTGGACGCCGTATTTCGGGTGGACCCGGTAACCGGCAATCGAACCATCATATCCGACGCCACCACGGGTACCGGACCGGCGCTTGATTTTCCGTTCCGGATAGCGGTAGAACCGGACGGAAACTTACTAGTCAGTAACAATGGCACTGGTGCGTTGATACGCATTGATCCCCTTAGTGGTGATCGGACCGTTATTGCGGATGCCATTTCCGGCTCCGGTCCAGGTTCCTCGTTCGGGAATGGTGTCGTAGTGGGTCGTGCGGGCAGGATATTCGTCGTAGAGTCGTCGATCGACGCTTTAATAGAGATTGATGCCGTTTCAGGCGTTCGGACCGTTATTTCTGACGCTTCCACCGGTTCGGGACCCACATTTCCGTTGCCCACGCAACTGGCGCTGGACGAAGACGGAGATTTCTATATAGCTGATACCGCACTCGATGCCATCATTCGCGTCGATTCTGATAGCGGCGATCGTACGTTAATTTCAGATGCCAGCACCGGTACAGGTGACATTTTTCAATCGATCAAAAACATCTCCGTTGAGACAGACGGAAGTATCCTGGCCGTGGATTTTTCCGTGGTTCCTCTGGTTCGCGGTGTTATCCGAGTAGATCCTACAAACGGAAATCGTACGGTCGTTTCAAACGATGTTACTGGTACCGGACCGTCGTTCGGTACACCGGGTAGTGTATTGGCCGAGGCAGGGGGTGATATAATCCTATCCGACAAAACACAGGGCGTGTTCAGAGTCGATCCAGTTTCCGGAGATCGGACGATACTGTCCGATAACCCTACCGGTTTGGGGCCCGGATTCGGCATTGCCCAGGGCGTCGTTGTGAAATACAATGCTGCGCTGAGCTTATCATCTGAAACCATCAACTTCGAACCCACGCAATCTGGAGAATCCACAGATCAGATAGTGACCGTATCCAATACGGGATCGACAGATCTTGACGTAACAGCTACGGCAATAACCGGTGTCGACGCAGACCAATTCAGTACGAAGACGCCCTTCACAGTATCTCCGGGGCAGAGCCACGATATTACCATAGACTTTGTTCCGACTTCTCTCGGTAGTAAAACCGCCCGGTTGGAGTTGACGCACAATGCATCTGTTTTTCCCTCCGTGATTTCCCTGGAGGGTCAGGCGGTCGGCCATGCGGACCTGTCACTGGGAATTGGATTTGCCGGACCGGGGCAACTGGCTGTTCTATCACTCTACCTGGCTGCCACCGTGCCCGTTGGGGGGGTGGAGTTTGAAATTCGTCCCGAGTATATCGTGGGGGAGAACGAGAGTGCCCAGGATTTGGGGCCAGAAGTAGCGGAGTTTTTCGGTGCCATCAATGCGGTCGAGGCGCTTGGATTCGACGTATCTTCGAGCACAGGCCAGGATGGCGTAACGACTATTCTCGTATTCAGTCTCAGCGGCGATGAGATTCCATCCGGTGAGATTCGACTCGTTGACGTCGCCTACGATATCGATCCGGAACTGTCGCCCGGCAGCGTAATCGATGTGGTGCTGCAAAATGATGTGGTGGGCGATGGCGAGGGAGATATAGTGCCCTCGGACAACTCCCCAGGATCTATTCAAACGGGAACGCCAGGCGATGTCGCTGGGGGCGATGGCATTGGCGACGGCCAACTTGATGTGTTAGATCTGGTCAAAGAAATCAAGTTCGTGCTGGGCACACTGCCGTTGCCTAATCCCGCTGATTTTGAGGAACCAGAGGATGAGGCGGAGGCCGACTTTCAAGCGCGGGCGGCTTTCCAGTTCTACCTGGCCGACCTGAATGACGACGGCGCCGTGAATGTGCTCGATGTGGTGGCTGTTATTAATGATATCCTCGGATTGGAAGATCCACCCACGCCTAAGGCTCTTCGCAGCACCCCAATCGCAATTGGGCTCAACGCTGTGTACCAGGATGAAGAGGGACGCCCGATGATTCCCGTTACGATCGGCAGCGATGCGCTCATCGGGGGAGCCGAGTTTACATTCGACTTCGATCCCGAGTTGATGGATCTGGGTGATCCGGTGCTGACGGGGCATGGTACCGATATGACGGTACAGAGCGCGAACCGAGATGGACGCATGCACGTTTTGATTTACAGCGCAACAGGGGCTCGTGTTCCTGCCGGTCAAGGTGTCATTCTTTTGGTCCCCGTGACGCTAATCGACGATTCCGCGGTTCCTACGGTGACGCTAGTAAACGTTCTCCTTGCGGGCCCTCAGGCGTTGCCGCTGCCGGTGAACCTGGAAAACGCCGCGGTGCGGGTGCTCACCATTCCCGATGCCTACTCCCTCGGTGGCAATGCTCCAAATCCGTTCAATCCAAGTACCAGCATCTCATACGATGTTCCGGAGCAGGCCCATATGACGCTGACCATCTACAATGTGCTGGGTCAAGAGGTGATTCGCCTGGTCGATGAAGTACAACAGGCTGGCCGGTACACCGGAACGTGGCACGGACGGAACGCGAAGGGGTCTCTTGTGTCCAGTGGTGTTTATGTATACCGCCTGACAAGCAGCACAGGATACAACGAGGCAAAACGAATGACCTTGCTGAAGTAGGAAAAACAGGTAAGTCATATATGGGAGGAGCCATGTTTTGAAACGTGCATTGCGCCTCCCATATATGATTTGGTGGCATATCGGTGTCCCCAACACCTGGTAACAATCGGTAATGCCGGGTACGCGTACGCGTGGCACATACGCGCCATTATGTCCCGGTGTGGGGCTGATCCAGTGCTTTCGTATTTGACAATACACGCGGGATTCGTCAACATCTGGATTCGGAGCGTAATCTGGTTGATGCCCTCAATGCAATCCCGGCATCTCTCACTATCGACGCCATTTCAATGTAAAACCTGGTATCATCAGTATGTCCCTCCTGTCCAACTCAGAGTTGCAGCACCACGCTGACGCCGTGATCCACAGTGGGTATACAATCCTTCGAGATCAGGTGTCGAGTGAGG
>JABIQT010000121.1 GCA_018667995.1 Candidatus Latescibacterota bacterium | reverse complement strand
TTCCTGCGTGTTACAGCGCGGGTACGACAACGGCGGGATCGTAGAATATATCCGCTCGTCGAATCAACTCTGGAAACAGGTTCGCTCTATTCGAACCTTGTTGTACCAGCAGACGTCCGCCCTGCTTCTTGAGGCGGTGTCGACATGTCAAAAGACTTCCTACGCCGTGAGGATCAATATCCAGTACGCGCTGCATATCGATGACTACACGCGCACAGCCTCGAATTAGTGGACCGAGTTGACTAAGAAATGCACCTGAATTGGACTGGTCGAGCCGGTTTGACCAGATCTTGACCGTGGCGCAGTTTCCGTTCTGTTCAATGACCAGTCGCATGCCTTGTTCCCCCCATCGGTAACAGAGACTAACACTTGCTCTCACGCCTTAAATCTATAAGAATTGATTATTCGGACAATCGGGTGAAGCCTGAGGTAAACGAAGAAAACTGCTTAGGTAATGCTACTTATTACCTGAGATAGTGTAAATCAGCAATCGTAACTCGTTGGAGGGCAATATGATGAAGCTAAGCGGTATAATGCTGTTTTGCGAGAATATCATTGAGCAGACGGTGTTTTACCGAGATGTGCTGGGGTTGATTCCTGATTCTCCTCAGCCGTTCGCTGCGAATCGTTTCTACCGGTTTTACGCTGGGGAAGGCTTGGATCTCTGCCTTCACAGCGGTACGAAACCTAATGGCGGCCGACAGAAGCTTATGTTTCAGGTGGACAGCGTCCTGACGCTCTATGAAACCTTAAGGCAAGCCGGCAAGCGTGTCCGGAAACCGACGCATGAATCAGGAATAATGGTGTACGATTTTAGAGATCCTGAGGGAAACAGAATCCAGGTCTACGGTCCGTATTAGACGGGTTTCGGCGGCTTGGCGAGCAACAAAATGTGCTTGACCCTCGCGTAAATACGAGCAATTTTAACGCGTAATCCCATTAAATTTGCATCAACAATAGAGATTCGAGGTTCCGCATGACTGCGACACTGATTCCTGTGGACTTTGACGATGCGGCCCTATCCCGGGCTGAGCGCATTGCCAGTACGTTATATCCTCATCAGGTTGAGGGTGTCGCTTTCCTGATGGGACGTCGGAGGTCACTCCTGGCGGACGACATGGGGCTGGGAAAGACACGTCAGTCCATTATCGCCATGACCGAGTCGGAGCCATCGGGACCATATCTGGTTGTTTGTCCGGCCTCCGTTAAGCTCAACTGGCAGCGTGAGATTGAGAGTGTACTCCCCACCGCTCAGACGACGATAGTTGGCCCGGCGCCACCACCTGACGCCGATTACGACGGATGGGTCGTCCTCAATTATGATATCCTTTCGAGGAACATTGCATATCTGCAGGGCGTGCCCTGGGCAGGATTGGTATTCGACGAGGCCCACTACATGCGGAATTACAAGAGTCAACGCAGTCGGCAGGCGAGTGCCCTTGTGAGATCCCGCGATGACGACCCCGTTGTACATGCGCTCACCGGGACACCGCTGACCAGCAGACCGCGGGACCTTTTTCCCATTCTCCAGTTGATTAACCATCCTCTCGGCAAGAGCTTCCGGTCTTTCGCTAAACGCTACTGTGATGCCTATGTGGGTGAGTACGGTCTTGTGGCCACAGGTGCCAGCAACATCGATGAACTTTCTGTGCAATTACATGGTATCATGCTGCGCAGAACGAAGGACGAAGTACTCGATCTACCTCCCAAGATCCGAACTTGGCTCGACATTGAATTGACGCAAAAACGTCTGGTCGAAAACCTCAACAAGTGGTTGTACGATCTTTTGGCGGCCAGTGACAGACCAGATACGGAAGCCATGGACGAGGTCCAGGATACTACGGAACCTGAGAAGCGGACTAATAGGGGACGGCTTGCCGGTCGCATAACCACTGCTCGGTGCGCCATGGCCAGCATGAAGGCCCGGCATACCATTGAGTTTGTGGAGGGCGCGATCGATCAGGGCGAGAAGGTCATCATCTTCTCGTGCTACCTGGAAGCCATCGCACAGATGGTTACCCACTTTGGGGATCGCGCGGTAGCGCTGCACGGTAGTGTTTCTCCGGAGGATCGGCAGAAACGGGTAGACCGGTTCCAGAATGACGATGATATACGCGTATGCATCGCCAACATCCATGTGGCCGGCGTAGGTTTGAATCTAACGGCCGCAAGGCAGGTGGTGTTCAACGATCTGGACTGGCTGCCTGCGAATCACTGGCAGGCGGAGGATCGCGCATACCGCATCGGTCAGACCGGCGCCGTGAATGTGACCTACATGATTGCCAGGGGTTCCATCGACGAGTTTATTCGGTCTGTTCTGGAATCCAAAGCCTCTCTGATTGATGAGCTGATAGAGGGCAAAGCCCTGGCCGGCGGTATGAAACTGGACGTCATCGGCGAATTGAAGCGGATGATGCGGGCCCTTTCCATATCAATTACGGACATAGATCCGCGGAAGAATGTGGACGAGATGACCGACTTGATAAGACAGGCCAGTCAGGCCTACCTGGAGGAGGGGAAGATCGACTCGACGGAGACCGTAGAGCGCTCGATTCCCTACTCGGACGAAGCGATCCAGACATTGGCCCGGGTTCTGTCAGGACCGCGTAATACACAATATAGGAGTCTCAGTACCTCGAAACCGGGGAAGTTTTATACACTCGAGGTGTCCGGTGCGGACGTTTCCTGCGACTGCCCGGGTTTTGAATACCGCGGAGCATGTCGGCATTCGCGCGATCTGAAGGACGCTCTGGTTGCGGGAGGCGACCTGCCTGATGGATTTGAGATTGTGGAAT
>JABIQT010000184.1 GCA_018667995.1 Candidatus Latescibacterota bacterium | reverse complement strand
TTCTCGACGGCATCGACCATCTACTGTTTCTCCTGTGTCTCGTGATCCCGTTTCGCCAATTTCGGGCACTGGTTGCCATTGTTACCGCGTTTACAATTGCCCATTCCGTGACACTCATCTGTTCTGTGCTCGGATTGGCGCCTGATGCGCTCTGGTTCCCTCCTCTGGTCGAAACGCTCATTGCCGCATCTATAGTGTACATGGCGATCGAAAATATCGTAGGGTCCAATCTCCACCGTCGTTGGATGATCACCTTCTGTTTTGGTTTGATCCACGGATTTGGATTTTCTTTCGCTCTCAGGGAGACACTGCAGTTTGGCGGCACCCATCTCATGACGTCATTGCTCGCCTTCAATATGGGGGTCGAAATCGGTCAACTACTGGCGCTTGCTGCCCTCGTACCTGCTCTTCATCTGCTGTATCGATTTGTACTTAAGGAACGGATCGGTACCATATTGCTATCCGCGCTGGTCGCCCACACAGCGTGGCACTGGATGACAACAAGGGGAGCCAATCTGGGAGAATACGACTTCCAGTTTACGCTGGACGGAGATTTACTAGTCGTCCTGGTCGGGTGGTTCCTGGTCATTGCCGCCAGTGGCGGATTAAGTTGGTGGGCGTTACGCGGATGGCGCCCCGTCCCTGCTCCATTGGAGGAAACAGAATGATCGTAGATACCCATGTACATGTCTGGGAAATTGATCCACCTCGCTACCCGATCGGCCCTACGGCTCCCTCGTGGACGTCAGAGCCTGATGAACCTGGTACCGCGGACGAGTTGATAGAAGACATGGATGACAACGGGGTTGATTTCACTGTGCTGGTACAGACGTCCTGGTCGACCTGGGACAATGGTTATATAGCCGATTCTGTTGAACGATTTCCGGATCGGTTTGTGGGGCATGGTCTTATTGATCCACAGGATTCCGGTAAGAATGCAGCGACGGTCCGTTACTGGATGGATGATCGGGGTCTCGTGGGATTTCGCTTTCATCCCTTCTACTACCCCGATCAGAAGATTCTTACCCTCCCAGAGAATCGTCCCATGTGGGAAGAGTTGGCGGCGCAGAACGCCGTCGTCCAATTCCATATGCGTCCGAGCGATGCGGATCAGGTTGATGAAATCGCCAGGCGCTATCCGAACATGAAACTTCTAATCGATCACATGGGCTATCCACAGGTGGACGAAGATCCAGCGCATTTTAGGTCGATTGTAGAGCTGTCCGTACATGGCAATACCTTCGTGAAATTGTCCGATGTAAAAGGTCGCAGCAGAGAAGCATTTCCCTTCCGGGACACGCATGCGTATGTTCGGCAACTTGTCGATGCATTCGGCGCGGAGCGATCCATGTGGGGAACGGGATACCCGGGCCGTCACAGAACGAAACACAATTGGCTCAACCTGGCGGACGAATTGCGCCTTGTGCGTGAGGGATTCGACTTTCTTACTGATGCCCAGAGGGACCGGATTCTCGGGGAAACTGCGGCAGAAGTTTGGGATATGAAATAGGAGACGGCATGGCCGATGGATTAATTCATCCATACAGTGATATGGAAGGTATATGGGTTCGGGGTAGCTTTCATGGGCACTGCAGCGAGAACAGCCGGTGCGCATCCGTACCGCTTTCTGAAAGTGTAAGCTGGTATAGCGATCTGGGTGTGGGTTTTGTTACGCTTACCGATCATGACTGTGTCACTGACCTGGAACCCATGCGTAAGAGCTATCCGAAATTGACATTTCTCGAAGGCTTCGAATACAGTTCCAGAGAGAACGTCTTATTTGCCGGGCCGCATGTAGAACCACTCTATGAGCTCTCGCTGGAGGAGGCCCTACATAGCGCCTCAGATCTGCTGACCGTGGTATGCCACCCTCGTCCCCACGCAGATGGCATGGATTACTGGACCCGGCCGATGCTGGAAGAACTGGGTGTCTGGCCAGATGGAATTGAGGTCTATAATGGGCACTACGGCACGCCATCGGCCACTCGTGGTGGCCGATGGCCCCTCTATGCAGAATTCTGGGATGAATTGCTCACGGCTGGTCATCGACTTTGGGGATACGCCAATGATGACTTCCATAGCAAGGAGGATTTCTCCAATGCCTTCAATATGGTTCTGGTAAAGGAAAAGACACCACTGGCCATAACCCAGGCTGCCAAAGCAGGTCGCTGCTATGCCTCCACGGGATTATTGCTATCCCAGTTCAGTGAAACGAACGGCCGGATCCAAGTGGAGACCTCTGAGCCCTGTGAAGGGGTTTTTGTGGGCCCCGATGGAGTGGAGCTACAAAAAACCCAAGGCCACCAGTTTGACTATACGGTCGGTCGCGAGGATTACGTTCGATTCGAGGGCAACGGGGAGGCCGGTCGCATCTTTCTCCAACCTATGTGGACGTCCTGAATCAGTTGCAACAAGGACTGCTTCTTTTTGTGAACCAGACAACCGAGATGAGCGCGTAAATCATGAAGAGCATATTTGTAGTCGGACCGGGCGGAATTGGTGGTACCATAGCAGCGCTACTGGCACGTAAGGGGGACTGTCATGTCACAGTTCTGGGCAGGCGCGGCGCTCATATTCAGGCGATTCGTGAGAAGGGACTTCGCATAACTGGACTTCAGGACTTCACGGTACCTCTTGATACCGTGGACGATCCGGCCAAGGTCAGCGAGTGCGATATTCTTCTGTATACCATGAAGGCTCAGGATATGGATGAGGCC
>JABIQT010000710.1 GCA_018667995.1 Candidatus Latescibacterota bacterium | reverse complement strand
CCTATGACGATGAAATCATAAGAGTCATGCAGTTTGAGCGGTTTTCTCAGATCACGCCGAAGCGTATCCCATGTCAAATTGCTATGGATTCCGGCCGCCCGGATGTCTGTCAAAACGGCGGAAAGTGTCTTGTGCGCCTGGCGGTCTCGGTCTATGAGATCGAGATGTATGGATAGTTTGTCTTTCCGCTCGGAGAGATAGGTGAGCATGCCGAGACTCTGGGCGCCGTATCCTGATCCTACATCCAGGATACGTAAAGAGGGTTGTTCTGTGGCCCCCGTCAACGCCTCGCACTCACGAATGGCAAAGTAGGATTTAGGCATGTCTGCCATGGTGAAGAACAGAAGTCTGGCCGCTCGGTGCGAGGTGCTATCGGGGCACTCTCCGCGTGTTTCGGTATCGCTGATGTAGTAGTCCGATAGATCCCTGATAGCCTGCCCGATTCGTGACGGTCTGTGCACCACGCTTCCATAGAACGACTCGGCCACGTCTGTTACGATTTCCTATAGGTCGTCCTGGTGCGGCAGTTGAGTCATCTGTATTCCAAAGTAGAAAAATGAGAAGTTCGGAAAGGATGTTCAGACTATCTGAATGCTGCTGGCCAGTATTCTTCCGGTTCCGCCGTGAACGTCATGGGCTCTTTCAGGACCGGGTGCTCGAAGGTGATCTTTCGCGCATGCAAGGCCAGTGATCGCTCGGGGAACTTGTGCTTGGAGCCATAGCGGAAATCGCCGATCACCGCATGACCTCGCTGGGAAAACTGCACACGGATCTGATGGTGACGTCCGGTGTGTAGATCAATTTCGACCCAGGAGATGCCGTCCTGCCATCGTAATCTACGGTAGAACAATTCGGCGTTCTGCCCCTCGCTATTGCGGGCAATGTGACTGGTGGGACCATGCCGTGAGATACGATCAACGAGCAGGGCCGATTCCTGGACCTTGCCCTGTACCAGTGCCCAGTATTTTTTCTCCACTTCTCTTGTCCGGAACTGAGTCACGAGTCGTCCCGCGGCTTTGGAGGTCCGCGCAAATACCATCACTCCTGACACGGGCCGATCAATACGATGAACCAATCCCAGAAATACGTTACCCGGCTTATTGAAGCGTTCTTTCAGGTATAAGCGACATTGGTCAAGCAGGGTCTCGTCGCCGGTTTTGTCCCCCTGCACCAGAATACCGGCTGGCTTTCGTACCACCATGACATGATTGTCCATATGGATGATGTCGGGCGTCTTGACGTTGTTCATGTTTCCTCGTTTGACTGGCGGGCCTGTATGGCATTCAGAGAATCCTGTGTAGCCGGTCGGACCTTCAGGACGATTTCTTTCTTGATGTTAACGGTGCCCTGCTTGGCTCCGCGCGGTTTGGACACGTTCTGGGCTCTCGTACATGAGACGGGCACGAGCCCTCCCTTACGAGCCTTGCTGTGGTAAGCCGCTATGGCCGCCGCCGCCTTGAGTGTATCACGGTCGGGTTCGCCCGTCTCATTTTCAAGTAGGATCACATGGCTGCCGGGCATTCCCCGAATGTGAAACCACCAGTCATTGGCTCGGGCCAGTTTCAGGCTCACGTACTCATTGTCGGCATCGGTTCTGCCTGCAAGAACGGTCCATCCACCCACTAATTCGTAGGCGAAACAGCGTTTCGGATCGAAAGAGTCACTCATGGTGTTTATCATTCCCAATACAGTGGAACGCCGTAATCACGGCCCGCCTCTGTCAATCGTTCGATGTGTGAGGTATCGAGAGGAATGCCGTTCTCGAGAAAGTCCTGTTCTCTTTCAAACTCCAACTCACCTGGCATGAGCACACGATCCAGGCCCGGAAGAGGCTCCATCCGGTGCAGTGCTTCCGTCATTCTGATGCCCTCCGCGTAGTAGTCCTCTAGGCTTCCCAGGAATGAAGGGTTCAGCACGATGGTGCTCAGACTGCACGTCGCGGAAGGATAAGGATCTGCCGCTATCGGTGCCTGGGCAGCTAGCGGAAGGGTGAGCATGAGGCTGATAGCCTGTAGCGCAAAGCCCTTAATCAGAGGAAGCGTTGAGATCTCGGCAAGTTGCTTCTGGATATCGATCGGAGCGAGAAGAGTGCCCATATCGATTACAATAGGAGGCTTACCCTCGGGCGCAGGGAAGCCAAAGCTGAAGGGATGGTCTCTGAAAACCTGAGTCACTGATTGAGTAGTAGTAGTGTCTGCGGGCGCAACGGCAGTGCTCGTAAACAGCGCTATCATGCCATTGGCTGTTGCGATGCGGGTCCAGTTTCCGATGGATCCGGTGTGTCCGCAGTATCGGCCGAATGCCATTCCGACTCCGTACTCGGCTGCCTTATTCACAGCTGCTTGAACAGCTCGCGCCGATAGGAGATGACCGATACAGCCGTCGCCATTCAGCTGAATGGTGGCTCCCGCTTCGCGGTCGGTTTCGATATGGGGGCGGGGATTCAATTTTCCGTTCCTGAATCCGTTCGCATATCCAGGTACACCTGAGGTCCCATGGCTCAAAACCCCGCGCAGATCTGTTGCCACCAGATAGTTGGCAAGCTCGGCGGCCTGATCCTCTGGCAGGCCGGCCTTCTGAAAGATCTCCGTCGAGAAACGTCGGAGCGGTTCTGCGTGGTACCGGTCGTTGTCATAATTGACGGGTACGTAGGCCATGGTGCCTCCTGTTTGAGAAACTATGAACTGTCGTATTCGCGGTCTACGATACGGATGCTGGATTCTGTTGTCAAAGGAATTACTGACGCTCATCACTAGCACTCGAAAACGTCCCATCGAAACAAGTTGTCCGACCTAAGCATATCCCATATACTTATGACTTCCAAGGACGTCATAAGACGTATCACAATATGACATCACAGGAGCTCTGGAGTAGTACTGACAGTCATCGGGTGCGGCAGTTCTCACATGAAATATGACGTCATTATGACAACTGTGGATGCCCGTTGTCATAGAGTAGATCAGAGTCGCAATGAAATCGGACGTACTGCCCGGGGAGAGCAGGAGCTCGACTGGACACCCAGCGGCGAAGAGATGATCACCATAAATGAAGTTGATTGTCACGGCTTCCAGCGCCCGATGCATGCTCAAACTTTCCAATAGAGGCCAGATAACCAATCTGCCCGTTGATTGTGTGGTTGAGAGGTTGGGCAATGTGTCCTTTGTGGGTGCACTTCCCGGCCCGGTGGACAGTCTTTGCAGGCTAAACTTTGAGGTGTATGGTATTACGGTGGAGGCTGCCCTCAAAGGAGACCGTAATCTGGCGGCGCAGACCATGTCGCTTGGATCCCTTGAGCGCAGGAGCCGATTTCAGCGAGATCGGGGCGATGACGGATGGCTTCTTCTGGCCAACCGGAAATGGTTGCCAACGTTCGCGTAATCTGTATAGCCTCTTCACAACCTGAGTTCTCCGAGTAACGATTACTACCTCAACCAACTGAGCAGTTAATTATGTCCAATGCACCATATGAGAACACACGAGCGTTCGCCCTTGCATGTGACGAAAGAGATCCCCTGGCTTCCTTTCGCGACAAGTTCCACCTGCCCAAGCAGGCTTCCGGCGATGCCTATCTTTATTTCGTGGGTCATTCTTTAGGCCTCCAGCCCAGGACGGCCCGAGGGTATGTTGAGCAGGAACTGAAAGATTGGGAGATGCTTGCAGTTGAGGGGCATTTTAAGGGAAAGAACCCATGGATGCCATACCATGAATATCTTACGGATCAGTTGGCTACCATCGTCGGGGGGCAGCCTGGTGAAGTAGTCGCCATGAACACGCTGACCGTGAATCTCCATCTGATGATGGTTTCCTTCTATCGCCCCACCCCGGAACGCCATAAGATTCTCATAGAAGGTACGGCCTTTCCCTCCGACAAATACGCCGTGGCATCTCAGGCCGCCTTTCATGGATACGACGCTGCTGAAAGCGTTATTCAACTCGATCCACGTGCCGGTGAGGATACCATTCGTGCTGAGGATATTGAGGAACTCCTGGAGAGGGAGGGCGGAAGTATAGCTCTGATCATGCTGGGTGGTGTGAACTACCTGACGGGGCAGGCATTTGACATGGCGCGAATTACCGAACTGGGCCACCGCCATGGATGTACTGTCGGTTTTGACCTCGCCCACGCCGCCGGTAACCTGATATTGAATCTACACGACTGGGATGTTGATTTTGCAGTCTGGTGTTCGTACAAATACTTGAATGGCGGTCCCGGATGTGTCGGAGGCGCCTTCGTGCATGGCCGCCATGCGGAGTCCGATCTTCCCCGATTTGCAGGATGGTGGGGGCAGGACAAGCAGACGCGGTTCGCCATGCCATCCGGATTCACTGCAACACCCGGAGCCGAAGGCTGGCAACTGAGCAATCCACCCATTCTGCCTCTGGCATCCTTGAGGGCATCCCTCGAGATATTTGAGGCTGCCGGACTGGCTCAGCTGCGCAAAAAGAGTGAATCTCTGACCGGATATCTTGCGTTCCTGCTACAGGAGACTGTGGGGGAACACATCACCCTTATAACCCCTGCAGACAAGGCGCAGCGCGGCGCCCAATTATCGTTCCGAGTCAAGCGGGATGGCGCCTCGGTATATGAACGGATATCGGCATCCGGCGTGCTATGCGACTGGCGCGAGCCGGACGTAATTCGGGTGGCCCCTATCCCCCTATACACCTCATTCGAAGACGTACATCAGTTCGTCTCCCTATTTGGCAAGGCCGTGAAGGCACGTTGAGGTACTTAGTATGGCGACGCTAGAATCCAGCGAAACGGTAACGATAATCGGTGGTGGACTCGTGGGATCCCTTCTGGCCATTTTCCTGGCCCGACGGGGATTCCGCGTCGATGTCTACGAGCGGCGTCCCGACATGCGGACCCAGTCTGTTAGCGCGGGACGGTCTATTAACATGGCCATGTCGAGGCGTGGGATCCACGCTCTGGAACAAGTCGGGGTGATTGATGAGATAATGCCGCTGGCCATTCCCATGCGGGGACGGATGATCCATCCGGTTTCTGGTGAGCTGAAGCTCCAGCCCTATGGTAAGAATGAGCGCGAAGTGATTCATTCGGTATCACGCGCGGAACTGAACAAAACACTTCTGTCGGCTGCCGACCGCTACGAGGGAGTGCGACTGTGTTTCGAAGAAAAGTGTGTGGCAATGGATGTACGCTCGGGTGAAGTGACCATGCAAAATGGGCAGGGCGAGAATTGGTCCTTCATATCGGATCGGGTTCTGGCATCGGACGGTTCCGGATCAGCGGTACGTGCTGCTATGCAGGATGCCGGGCGCTTTAATTTCTCCCAGGAGTTCCTGGATCACGGATATAAAGAACTGACCATACCCCCTGCATCAGACGGCTCATTCTCGATTGAACCCAACGCACTGCACATCTGGCCCCGAGGCCAGTATATGCTCATCGCTCTACCCAACCCGGATGGTAGTTTCACCTGTACCTTGTTTTTTCCGTTCGAGGGTACCGACAGCTTTGACGGGTTGTCGGACAAAGATCAGGTGGCGGCGTTCTTTGAAAGGCAATTTCCAGATGCCATGACTTTGATGCCGAATCTGTCTGATATGTTCTTCGATAATCCTACAGGAACGCTTGTCACGGTTAAGTGCTTTCCCTGGCATTACCAGAGTCGCGTTCTGCTCATGGGTGATGCCGCTCACGCCATCGTTCCATTCTTCGGACAAGGTATGAACTGCGGGTTCGAAGACTGTACGGTATTGGACGACTGCATAGGCCAATACTGGCCCGACTGGGAACGCGTGTTTCAGTCTTTCGGATATCGGCGGAAGGACAATGCCGATGCCATCGCAGATATGGCTTTAACAAACTACATTGAAATGCGTGACCGTGTATCGGACGCCAAATTCATGCTGCAGAGTAGCGTGGGACTCGCGCTTGAGATGCGATTTCCCCAGTTCTTCATTCCCAAGTATTCCATGGTCTCATTCCATCGGGTTCCCTATTCCGAGGCGTTGCAGCGGGGCAAGATTCAGGAGGAAATTCTTCAGGCTCTGTGCGGTCCGATAACTTCCGTAGAGGATGTCGATTGGAATCTGGCAGAGCAACTGGTCAAGGACCGATTGGGAAAATATCAGGAATCGTGAGGTAGATTTAGTTGTCGGAATCGGGACGCGTCACTCGATGAAGGCACCCCGCGTGAGCATTACTTCGAAATGTTCTGATTTACGACCGGGTTATCCGTATTGAGCTCATGTGCGTGAACTTATGGATCAAGGACCAATGAAACAATATTACTCAGATTATCTTCAGCTTGATCGCATCCTGAATGCACAGAAGCCAGTGAGCGCCGAGCACGGCACTGAGGCGCATGATGAGATGCTGTTTATTATTATGCATCAGGTCTACGAGCTCTGGTTCAAGCAAATACTGCATGAGTTGAGTGATGTGTTGAGCACATTCGGTCGGGATCGTATCGACGAAAAGCAAGTCGGAATTGCTGTCTCAAGATTGCTGCGTATTACCGAGATCCAGAAAGTGCTGGTGGACCAGCTCAGCGTGATCGAGACGATGACATCTCTGGATTTTCTGGAGTTCCGGCAGCTGCTGGCTCCCGCATCGGGATTTCAGAGTGTTCAGTTCCGGGTAATTGAGAATAAGCTGGGTGTGCTACCCGAACAACGCATGCGTTACGACAAGCAGCCGTATTATGCTCATGTCACTCCGGATCATCAGGAGGTCATTCGTGAGGCCGAAGAATCGCGTTCCCTGTTCGATCTGATCGAGTCGTGGCTCGAACGAACCCCATACGTTGAATTCGAGGGGTTTAACTTCTGGGAGAGCTATCGGCAAGCCGTCGACCAGCATTTTCAGGTGGACCGCGACATTATCCATGCGAACGATCGCTGGTCTGACGAGGAGAAAGAAGTTCAACTGAAGGAAGTTGCTGGTAATGCCGCACATTTCAGTGCCGTGTTCGATAAGGAGAAGCATGAGGCCTTGATCGAGAAAGGCCGGTGGCGGCTTTCCCATCGTGCGACAGTAGCGGCCCTATTGATTCATTTATACCGTGACGAACCAATTCTGCATCTACCCTATCGCCTGTTGACCGTCTTGGTCGATATGGACGAGTGGTTTACTACCTGGCGTTATCGACACGCGCTTATGGTGCACCGTATGATTGGTACCAAAGTGGGTACGGGCGGATCCGTTGGATACCAGTACCTGAGATCGACGGTGGAGAAACACAAGGTCTTCACTGATCTGTTCAATCTGTCCACATTCCTGATTCCGCGATCTGCCTTGCCGCCTCTGCCTGATGATGTCCAGCAGACCCTCGGTTTCTTCGGCGATAGAGCAAAATAGCCTTCCCTATCTTCGGCCGATTTTCGAATGTGGCCAGGTTGTAATGCATCGTTGCCGGGATTGGACATTCCCTAAACAATAGGACAGCGAATTACGTGCAATCGATTAAGAATTACATAAATGGAGAACTCGTCGATCCCATCTCTGAGACCTTCATTGAAAATCCAGATCCTGCTACCGGAGCTATATATAGTCTGGTGCCCGACTCGGATGAACCGGACGTGCTCAAAGCAGTGACGTCAGCCGCCGAGGCCTATCCTGCTTGGTCCGATCGTTCCTCCCTTGAGCGTGCATCGTTTCTGTCGAGTATCGCTGGGCTGCTTCGGCGAGACCTGGAAAGACTGTCGCTGGCGGAGTCTGTGGACAATGGGAAGCCTGTCTCACTCGCTCGAGCCATAGATATTCCTCGTGCTGCCAGTAACTTCGAATTCTATGCAACCGCTATTCAGCAATTCTCGAGTGAGGCCCATCCCATGGAGGGCACGGCGCTTAACTACACGTTGCGAAACCCCATTGGCGTTGCCGGCTGTATTTCCCCATGGAATTTGCCGCTGTATCTCTTTACCTGGAAGATCGCCCCTGCGCTTGCCGCTGGAAACTGTGTAGTTGCGAAGCCTTCGGAATTGACTCCCATGACGGCATATCTTCTGTCAGAATTGTGCATAGAAGCGGGTTTGCCACCCGGGGTATTAAACATCGTACATGGATATGGGCATAAAGTGGGCAGTGCAATTACACGTCATCCGGACGTGCCGGTTCTGTCGTTCACAGGGGGAACGAAGACGGGGGCGACCATAGCCGCCACTGCAGCTCCCATGTTTAAGAAACTCTCTCTTGAGCTTGGCGGCAAGAATCCGAATATCATTTTTGCGGACTGCGACTATGATACGATGCTCGATACTACGATTCGTTCTTCCTTCGCTAACCAGGGCGAGATCTGTCTCTGTGGCTCTCGGATCTATGTCGAACAGTCCATATATGACAAATTCCGCCGGGATTTTGTGGCGAGGACCGCCGCTTTGACTATAGATGATCCGTTGGATGAAAAGAGCCAGCTCGGGGCGATAGTCTCGAAGGCTCACATGGAGAAGATACTGGCGTACGTCGAGTTGGCCCGGCAAGAGGGCGGCGAGATCCTTGTTGGTGGAAAGCAGGTCTACCTTGAGGGCAGATGCAGAGACGGGTGGTTTGTGGCACCGACGGTCATCGAAGGACTATCGTCCGACTGCCGGACCAATCAGGAGGAGATTTTCGGTCCCGTGGTTACGCTATCTCCCTTCGAATCCGAGGAAGAAGTACTTGGTTTTGCAAATGGTACCGCTTACGGGCTTGCCGCCTCGCTATGGACCGAGAATCTCACACGCGCACATCGTGTGGCAAACCACCTCCAGGCTGGTATCGTCTGGATAAATTGCTGGATGCTCCGCGATCTGCGAACGCCCTTTGGAGGCATGAAACAGTCTGGAGTCGGGAGGGAAGGGGGTATCGAGGCGTTGCGATTCTTTACCGAGGCTAAGAATGTGTGCGTGAAGATATGAGAGCGTCTGGCTTGATCCCCATGAGGATCGTCCAGTCTTACAGCCATAGCAGTCGAGTCGATCTCATTGATCGCTATTACCACTGAGGAAGCCGCCGCCGGTACTTACGATAGGTTTTTCTTAGTTGCAAACAGTCCAAAACATCTCACAGAAAGTGAATTGATGTCCAGTGAACAATCCTTTAAGTCGGATCGAGCGCCGGATCCGGTCGGACTATATCCCCATGCCAGGCGGGTAGGCGAATTGCTCTTCCTCTCAGGAATTGGTCCTCGCGAAAAAGGGGCCACTGACATCCCTGGAGTAACACTTGACGTGGATGGCAACATCGTCTCCTACGATATTGCCGAGCAGTGTCATTCAGTCTTCCGGAACGTTCGGTACATTCTTGAAGATGCCGGTTCCTCTTGGGAGAAACTGGTTGATGTGACGGTCTTCCTAACCAACATGCAGGACGATTTTCCCACTTTCAATCGTATCTACGCTGACTACTTCAGCGTGAATCCGCCCTGTCGAACCACCGTGGAGGTAAGCCGATTGCCCACGAAAATAGCGGTCGAGGTTAAATGTATCGCTACGATCTAAATCCTGTGGTTAAGTGTGTGGCGAGTGATCTCCGGCATCCATGGTGTCGTCTGCGACTTTGGTCCTCGGCTATTATATTCATATGTTCCCTTTCAAGCACCGCCCTCGGCCAGCAGGTCAGCCCTGGCGCATTACCTCCGGGCTTCGCATATGCGGACACTGTGATTCCCGATCTGGAGGTGGAGCTTAGATACTTTTCACGGAACAACTTTATCGGAGTTCCAATAGACGGCTATAAGGCTTCCCGGGTCATCACGACCCGTCTAGCTTCCGCTGCCCTAGCGGGGGTTCAATCAGATTTGAGTCAATTTGGCCTCGGACTCAAGGTTTTTGACGCATATCGGCCTCAGTCTGCGGTCGACCATTTTGTACGGTGGGCCAGCGATCTAACCGATACGACCATGAAAGCCGCTTATTACCCGCAGGTGTCCAAAGATAGACTCTTTGCCGAGGGATACATTTCAGCTCGTTCAGGACATAGCCGTGGAAGTACAGTTGATCTGACTGTTGTCGATCTCAGAGATAGTTCGAGGCCTGAACTCGACATGGGTAGCCCCTACGATTTCTTCGGTGTTGAATCCTGGCCGCTGCATGACAATCTTACGGAAGTCCAGCGGTCCAATCGTCTGATGCTCAGGACCGTCATGGTCCGCCATGGCTTCAGATCCTACGAAAAAGAGTGGTGGCATTTCACGCTGATCCGTGAGCCATTTTCAGACAGATACTTCGAGTTTCCAGTGCGATAATCGATAGTAAAACCTGAATTCTATAGCGTACGTAGAAGTGTGGTGCACATTCATAAAGAGGAGGAGATCGTATGGCAGTAAATGCTCCGTTCAATTTCAAGGGATGGATTGACGAACATCGGCACCTGCTTAAACCCCCTGTTGGTAACCAGTGCGTGTACACTGAGGCCGAGGATTTTATAGTGATGGTCGTCGGTGGCCCCAATGCCCGAAAGGACTTCCACTACAATGAGGGTGAGGAGTTCTTTTACCAGGTGGAAGGTGACATTGTTCTCAGGATTATCGACGAAGGTAAGCCCGTCGATATTCCCATCCGTGAGGGAGAGATATTCCTACTACCACCGAAAGTACCTCATTCGCCACAGCGGCCGGCGAATACGGTAGGTCTGGTAATGGAGCTCGTTCGCAAGGATGAGGCGCAGCAGGATGGGTTCATGTGGTTCTGTGAAAGCTGCAATGAGAAACTCTATGATGAGTATTTTCATCTTGACGACATCGTGAAGCAGCTTCCCCCCATCATGAATCGGTTCTTCAGCGATCAAGAGAGTCGTACCTGCAGTCAATGTGGAACAGTAATGGAGGCGCCGGCGAAAGCATAACCGGAACCTATAAGCACTTAAAACACGTACCATGGCGGTGAGCTGATGTCAGCTCACCGCCATTTCTATGGGACATACCACGAGATATCAGGACACGATCAGACCGTATTAGTTGACCACCAGTTCTAATGAAGAATGCGTAACCATAGAGTTGATCCATGAAAGCAGTAGGAGTTCATCGTAGGGGATTGAGTCTACCAAAGAAGCTGCCTAATAGTGAGATGCTCCTCCATTCAATCTGCAGCGTACTATTCTTGGGATCACTCTGTCTAAGAAACCCGTCTCTACTTGGAGTGTTCCCGTCGTCTATGGGCAATCTGGATCTTCTGGCACCCAAATTGCGTATAAACCTAGATAGGCAGTCGGTTGCCCATTGGATTGCATCCGTTTGAGACGTACTCTAAGGGACCTTTTACAAAAGGAGTGATCAGCCGCGCCACGTTAAATGCACTTGACAGATGTTTAGGTACTACTTATCTTGTGTTTAGTGTTTTCAGCCAAACCACGAGGAGGCCTGGACGATGGTGCTAATATATCGGGGGTTCGAAGGCAGCAGGGTTTTCAAGTGGGCTCGAGGCAATAAGAGCCACGTTACGGTTATGTTTCCAGCCGAGCCTTTCTTTGACCGATGTGTGGAACGTGTAATGCAGGAATTCCGATCGGGAAACTCAGTTTTGGCTTGGGGAGATCCTGATGGTCTGGCTTTGCTGGGATCGGTTTTACGCGAGCGAGGCATACAGGCACTATCATTCGGTGAGACCGCACCTCGACGCAGATCGTCCGTAAGGAAGCGGGCGGCGTACTCTACGAGTCTCCTATAGAGGTGGCCGTGCCAATGGTCAATGAAAGTTGGCATATAGACGGGTGGGTAGCGGCGGATACCGCTTCTGATCTGAGGGTAGCTACTGTATTTTGATCGAACCATGGCGGTGATTACAGGGCGGATAGGGTCTAACGATGGTTACCCGTAGGCAGCGATCTCGTATCCGCTGATCGATCATCGCTGCTTGTCGGACGACTTACATGGCCGACCTTGGCTCCTAACGCACCAATTATAGAAATCCCCGGATCGACTTGATTCGGGGATTTCTCTTTGAATTAGGGATGTGGCGCCATGAAAACAAGGACCACCAATCGCTCGGAACCGTTATTAACAACCCCGTGGTCGACCGTTGGAGGGCAATGAATGGCCGTACCGGGTTTGCCTTCAATCTGCTCATCGCCGAGACCGAATGTGCCGCTTCCCTCCAAGACGAAATAAACTTTGTCATTGTCGGCATGTGCATGGGACGTCTGTTCTTGTCCGGGCTCGAAACAATAGATGTCGCAGAACATCCGTTCCGTATCGAATAGATTGACCTTCTGGAATTTCTCCGCAGCGAACTTCTTCATATCTTCTACGTGTGTTACGGGCATGTCAATTCTCTCCGTTCGTGTCAGTCCGTCATGACAGATCAGCCGTTTTACGGCCCAAAACAGCTTGTCAGTTCTTCATGATGTGCGCTATATTGCCGGCCAAGGTATCGCCGCAGGGAGCGCCTGTCAACGCGCAACTACAAGACTTGAGTATTCCTAAATTGGGCGTGCAATGCTTGGCACCCGCCCGCGAAAATCGCAACAATACCATCTTCCCAGGGATATTGATTTGCCGAACGAAGTACATATAGGTCGTTATACCCTTACCCCGTTAAGGGCGGATATGCCCATATTGACGCTCGCGCCAATGGCCGGAATCAGTAATTGGCCATTTCGCCTTATATGTGCCCAGATGGGGGCACGGATGGTGGGCGTGGAGTTTATCAACTGTAACGCCATTATCCACAAGAACCACAAGACCGAGGTCATGATGAACTTCTGTGATGCAGAGGTTTATGATGAAACGGGCATATCAGTACTTGCTGCCCAGGTATACGGGAGTGAGATAGATGGGATAGTGGCGGGCGCCCGCGTTCTGGAAGAGCGCGGGGCACAGATAATGGACATTAATTTCGGGTGCTCTGTACCCAAGATCCTGAAATCTGACTCAGGTGCGGCGTTCTTGAAGGACATTGAACGTATGATGGAGACTGTGCGGCGCGTGTCAGAGGCCGTAGAGATACCGGTTATCATCAAAACGCGTCTCGGCTGGGATCACAGCAATATTAGCATTCTCGACGTCGTAGAACGCGCACCCGACGCCGGCGCTCATGCTATCGCCATTCATGCCCGGACGGTTGCCCAGAAGTTTAAGGGAAATGCCGATTGGGATTGGATAGCACGAGCCAAAGAGAAAGCACAGATACCCATATTCGGCAACGGAGATGTGTTTTCGTATCAGGATGCTGTGCGGATGACAGCGGAGACCGGTTGCGATGGTGTTATGATAGCTCGTGCCGCCCGCGATTCGCCCTGGATTTTCACAGGTGATTGGACGCCAACGTTTTCCGAGCGCATCGAACTGGCTAAGGATCATCTGAAGATGATGGTGGAATATAGAGGCGAGGGCATCGCTATCCGAGAGATGCGAAAGTTCTTTTCCTCCTACTTCAAGGGCTTTGCCAACGCGTCGAAACTGAGATCAGCCATGGTGCTTGTAGAGAGTGTGGACGAGGCCCATCAGATTCTGGCAGATTGGAATGGGCATCAAGAAGATATGGCGGGACATAGACCTGACATTTCGGTTGAAGGCAACCCAGAT
>JABIQT010000251.1 GCA_018667995.1 Candidatus Latescibacterota bacterium | reverse complement strand
GCTGATTCAGGATTCACGCCCAGATGGCCAGTAGTACGAGCCGACACCCGTAATTGACCGTCCGCCACATCATAGGAATAGT
Source organism: Candidatus Latescibacterota bacterium (assembly GCA_018667995.1). Lineage (GTDB taxonomy): Bacteria > JAAXHH01 > JAAXHH01 > JAAXHH01 > JABIQT01 > JABIQT01. The sequence goes on along the minus strand of JABIQT010000251.1, from coordinate 5,200 downwards.
CGTTGTACGAATTACTTTGGTCCACCGATTGCACTACCCAATTCAGATCCACAGGAACGGTCTCCTCGTCTCCTGCCGCACTAGTCAGTATTACGCGATCTCCATCGATTTCTTTATTTACCAGACCACTGACGGGATTGTATTCGTAGCGAATCCGAGATGATACGCCGTCGAGCACTGTACGTAATTCATCCCGACGCATCCAGAAGCTCTGCGCACCTAAACCATGACTGCCAAACCAGGCGTAACCGTTGTAACTGCCCACCGGCGTGAAAGACCATTTACTCTCAACTCGTTTGACTTCCGCACCGTCTTCACTATACGAGATTTCGCTCAGAAGTGTACCTCGTCTAATCGCACGATCTATCTTGCCCTGAATGGTCAGCGAGTCCACAAAACCCAGATATTCAAGGCCCGATTTGCCGATATAGTGTCGGACAATTTTGCCATGGAGGCCTGGCTGGACTTCCTCGACTACAGGATGCGTTAGAGCTTCGACAAAGGGAGTCGTGTCCCGATACCAGATATCCACTGCCGGATATACGAACTCTCGGACGCCATTCTCCGTCGAGACATCATCATCCTCGTCAACCACAATCCGGCCGATTCTCCGCGACATGGCCAGCATCCCGTCCTCTAATTGCGCATAGTTTGGGTTGGCGATTTCCGGATATGATTCATAACCCGCGGACACAACAGCTCCCGTTGGAATTTGGATACTGGAAAGTCTGTACCTATCTGGCTCACTGTATTCAAATAGATAGGACGGAATGGTACTCAGAGAGCTTGAGCCCTGAATTGACACCTCCTTGAGTACCGGAACGGTGTGTGCGAGGTAGCCCCCGACAGGCGATGGGACGTTCATATTCTCGTAGGTAAAATCGAACCTGCTCACCTGCCCTCTATCCGCATTGCGAACGATTATGTTCTTTAACTTCATTGAGGTGGCAATACCGTCCAATGACCTGAAGAAGAAAGGAGTTCTGAGCACATTTTGCCTCAGATGAGAAAAGAGGCTGTAGTCTCCGCTTGCAGCGACCTGGCGCAGAGAATCAACGGTGACGTTAGACAGGGGCAGGTCGGCTCTACTGGTCCCATTGAATTCCACTGTGCTGACGAGTTCTCCATTGGAATCAAAAAGCCGTATCTCTGATAAATGTGCCGTGTGAAATGTCTTGATCACCTCTACATCACCAACAGAATTTGGATCCACAAATGGATCCAGGTCTGATACCATAAGGTAATTTCTGAAGGTATTTACGCTGAGGAACTCCTCTTGCGTGGTACGAAACGTGGTAGCCACCGCACCGTCTGGTTCGTAGTAAAACCGAACGAAATTGCCATCAGGTGAGACGATTTCGGCGATCTCCCACCGATAGACAAATTCTGACATTTGGGGAGTAACAATGGGATAGGTGCCCGCCATTGATGGCCTGGCGGATTCTGTTGTCGCGTTGTATCCGTAAGAGTCTCCTATAAGCGATGGTTGCAGTCCGAATCGGTAAAGGGTTCCATCGGGGGAGTAGGCCTGGAATCTGGAAAGGAGCGGCTGGTTAGCATCGTAATCCATTGTTATGGACCAGAATTGTCGCTTTTCTGAATAGAATACGTTGGTAGGTTGACCGTCATCACTCACCTGGCGGACCAACCCATGTGTACCGTCGGGGAGTATGAGGGACATATTGAAGGCATAGGGATGCTGTTGAAGCATTCCATTGGCGGTGCTATTGTATCCTCCAGTGACAGCTATAGCTCCAAAGTCCAAATGCCATCCCAGGCCCACCCATCCTGACTTGTTGATGGTATGCGTCCCATCGCTAGTAGTGCTCAACTTTGTAAGACGATCCAGACCGGTAATCGCACTGGAGTATTCAATGTTGATGGGAAGCTTCATGGATCCCGCTCCCCCGACAGTGGCGAGCGGGACGCTATAAGACCAGTTACCAGAATGATAGTCCACGGCATCAGCATCGACAGCACTAGATAGTTGATCGAAGTCGAATGGACTTCCTCCGGCATTTTGAGCCTCTGTTGGTGCCGAAAAGGCAAGAGCGATCATCAGCGTCAATAGTGGTTGAAGAAACACATTAGTTTTCATTGGCAGATCCTCCGAGATGTACCACTGGTAGCGACCGTTCGAGATTCCTGAGTGTCACTCATGCAAGAGCTGGCGGGTAATGTGAGACAACTCGCTATACGGAATAGCTCCAGTCAGGCCCGAGACCGGCTTTCCATCAGATTGAATGTGCAAAAAGGCGGGATAGGAAATCAGACCGTATCTTCGCCAAATCGCATTGTCATGATCGAGCATTATAGGAAACGGGATTCCGTGCCTTGTGGTTAGGGAAGTCATTGGATCGGCATATTGCTTGCGTGTGCGTAGCCTCGCCACTTCATTGTTAACCCCCAATTGCCTCAGCGGCCGACCATTGAGATGTTGCACGGGCTCCGACCTAATTCCGGGGGTGCTGCTTTGGCCTTCTAGAGGGTGAGGTCCGGTATCGATGTGTTCCTCTCGAGGCGGCCTGGCAGCATGCCAGCCTCTTGGGGGACTATGAACACCAAACACCTTCAATCCGCGTCCCCGGTACGCGCGCCAGAGTTTCTTGGCCTGTTTCAGGGCTTTGATCGCAAGCGGATCCTCCATTCGGAAAAACACAAGAAGTGCCAGACTATCACCCATGCGGTGCAGGATCTCTTGTCCCATGGCGGAGCTCATACCAATGTGAGCGGTGGGAATGGCATCCCTGTTTCGATGCGTGTTCTGGCCGAGGGCTACTTCTGGTTCGGTGGCAGCAACCGAAACTACAGCCGTGACAAGGGTGGCAAGCGTGAAAGATCTCATGGCTGCCTCCATTTGGATGCTGCGGCAGAATCTGGAAACTCCAACGATGCTATTCTCCGTCGAATTTTAGTATTCTCCCGATCGAGTTTGATCACATATAGCGTCAATTCCTCGATCTTTTGAAGCAGCCTGCTTTGGAGAGCTCCTACAGCCAGCCCATTCTCAGCCACGTCGTCTTCCGTTGGTATGTTGGGGAGGTGCTTGTACTGTTTTATGAAGGCATCGAGTTTGGATAACCCCATGGGCTGGTACGTGCCATCCAGCACGAAATCGGCCCAACCGTCCGTGGTAACCACGATCTCCTTTGCGGTCACCGTTCCATCTACGGATAACAGCGTCTGTGGCGTGTCCGTCCCGATTCCGACGTTTCCTCCTTCGTAAAAAACGCCGCCGTTAGCGCCGGACCACAACCCCACATCACCGAACGAATCTATTACCGTTCCGTCTGGGAGGACGAAACCCTCCGATGCTCTAACCTTCCCATTCACATGCAGTTTTTCGGTCGGAGTTGTTACCCCGATACCCACCAGACCAGTGGCATTCACGAATAAATCCCCTCCGTGTAACCAGGTCTCGTCCTCATCAAAATCAATTGCCCGAATACCGCTCTGGTAGGCCATATAGCCAGTGCTACCCGAGGCATCAATTCGGATTCTATCACCTGCGGCACCGACGTACAAGTTGCCGCCATTGGAGCCCGCGATGACGTCGCCGTTGACGTCAAGCAATGCGGTAGGTCCGGATGTACCGATTCCTACGAATCCGTCTGTCTGCCTGACAAATATTCGGTCCACACCGGAAGTGCGGAGTTTCAGGTCTTCGTTATGACTGCCGATGTGGCCCGTGTCCACTCTCAGCTCTTTGTTAAAATAGTAGGCTACGCGATCTGTAAAGAGATGGGCGTAGCTCGTGTTCTGAGGACCAATATCAACATATCCAGAACCGGTATCGATTCTGAGTGCCCCATTATTGTTTCCCCTGACCGCCCCCTTGACATGTAGCGTAGTCTCCGGCGCCCCAGTTCCTATACCGACCCGGCCGTTGTTCCGCGCGGAGAGAACAGTACCGTAAGTGGGACGCCAGACGTGCCACAGATCACTTCCGTCGGTATCCTGAAAGTCGTAACTCCATTCGCCGCCACCGATCAGATTGAAATTGCGATTGGCGTACCAGTCCTGATGCCCTGTCACCCTGATATCACCGGCAACTTCGAGTGTCTTCTGTGGATTGGTGGTTCCGATACCTACTTTGTAATTCGTAGGGGGGTATGTTACTACCATACCATCGGTCCAGGCCCCCCCACCCAGATCCTCATCACCGGCGATCACCGTGCCGTCTGGAAGCACAAACCCACCGATGGTTGACTTGATTTGCCCGGCAACGGTGAGCGGATGAGTGGCAGTGGTCGTCCGAATACCGACATTTCCGCCTGTAGCGTTGATCATGAGGTTCCTGGAACTGCCAGAAACGTCGTTCGCGAATATCTGCCCATAATTGCCGTTGGAGCTATAACCAAATACCAACTGCGGTGAGCCGTACGATGCGTTTGCGGCTACACCGACATTTCCCGAAACAAGGAAGGCATTTCCACCCGCATCCTCATTGGTTCCGATGCGGACGGGCCCGTTATTCGCATTGTGTATGCTCCCGCCAGGGCCTGACAGCCATTGTCCGGAGGCATTGTTGACATCTAAAATCAGACAGAGCATACATGTAAGAGATAGATAGAGTGATCTCATTCACTTGTACTCCTTGGTGACTGGTTTTTAATCCCGAATAGAAGCGAAACTTCACAAACGTTCAGTCGGTGACTGGCCGAATTTCTCGTAGGTTACAAATTTTGGTTTTGAATCATCGATGAGGCGTTACATTATGTTGAAGTTCTATAAACTAAGAGGGAGTTGGATATGAGCATATCGGAACCCATTGTCTGGAACTTTGCAGGAGACAATCCCGTCATTCGACCTGGACAACTTCATGGCAGCCTTGACGCACAACGCGCCTCCGCAGCTCATGTGGTCGATGACGAAGATCACTTCAGGATGTACTATTGGGGGACGGGATCGGATGGTTACAACAGGATTCTGATGGCAAGAAGCCCAAAATCGGATCCCAACAATTGGGTTCCGATGGGCAGCGTTCTGGAGCGACAGACTGAGGAGGAATCAAACTTTATTGGTCCTTCTTTCCCACATGTCGTCGCACTGGATGAACGCCAGTGGCTATTGTTCTTCGCAGGTTGGGGCCGATCGCGAGAGGATGGAAAATTGCCCAATAGGACTGCGGTCGCGCTCAGCGATGATGGCGGATATCATTTCCGCTATCATGATGGTGGCCCCATCTTGAATATTGATC
>JABIQT010000683.1 GCA_018667995.1 Candidatus Latescibacterota bacterium | reverse complement strand
GTCCAGCCCTTCCAGATTTCAAGAAGTTCAAGCAATATGCGTCATCAAATACCGAGAACATCGGGCACAGTGGCGGTTCCGTTTCAGGAAAGAAAGTATACAAACATGTTCTGATTCCACTTCAGGCGGGGGATATGGAGATCGCCCCAGCCACCTTCGCTTATTTCGATCCCCGAAGCCAGACCTACAAGACGGCAATGACAGATCCGCTCAAACTACGCGTTGCACCGGGTGCTGACGGTGAGTCCTCCATGGCCTACACGTCGCCAAAGGAAGACGTCCGACAGGTCCGACAGGATATCCAGTATATAAAGCCAGCCGGTATAGTGATGGCACATGAGGGCGACTACCTCTATCAAACTCCCTGGTTCATATTCCTCAATATAGCGCCGATTCTCGGTCTGATGGGAGCATTTCTGTACCGATCTCATACCTCCCGGCTGCAGAGAGATGTAGGATATGCGAGGTGGCGCAGAGCCCGTGGCGAGACCCGCAAATTACTTCATACGGCAGCGGATGCCTTGAAGCAAGACCATCTGGACCAGACCTTTGCTCACATTGCAACAGCTTTACACCGATACATGGGTGATAAGCTGAACGTATCGGTGGCTGGAATGACGGTACCGCAAGTCCTGGATCTATTACGGGAAAGAGACCTCGACCCTACGACGGTTGAATCAGTAAAACACTGTCTGGATGCCTGTGATATGGCCCGTTTTGCCCCAACCGCTTTAACAGAAGAGAGCGCTCGGGAAGTCCTGGATACGGCGACGGCAGTCATTGAGGCGTTAGAGCAGAAGCTGACGAAACGGTCATGAAATTCCACAAGACTCGCGGTCCGCAATGGCCTTCGACACTCGGTTCGTCATACCACTACCTGTTCGCAATACTGTGTCTGGCCACAGCCTGTGGAAATGAAGCCGATAGCACCATTGTGGATTTGTACAGGCAGGGAAACGAATTCTATGAACGTGAACAGTACTCCGAGGCCAGCAGGATCTATGAACGGATGCTCCAATTGGGATTTGAGCACGGTTCTGTCTACTACAATCTCGGGAACGCCTATTTTAAGCAGAAAGAAACTGGTCGGGCCATACTCGCATATGAAAGAGCAGCTCGCCTCCGCCCTCGTGACCGCGATACCCGTACGAATTTGGAAATAGCCAATCTGCGTACGGTGGATCGAATTCAGATTGATGAACCGTGGATTGGCTACCGCTTACTCAAGTCGTTCACTATCGACGAGGCCACTCTGGGCGTCTCGGTTCCAGGTCTCGTACTTCTTCTATTATGTATTGGATTTGTGCTGGCCAAGAGCAACGCTACTCGCCGGAGGATCTATCGAATAGGAGTATTGTCTGCCATCGTCTTGGCATTGATGGGGGCAGTAGCAGGAGCTCGGTTTTATGATCATTTTTGGGCGATAGAAGCTATCATCCTGGACCAGGAGTCCCCGGCACGGAGTGGCCCTGGAGATAATTATGACCCGTTGTTCTCGCTTCACGAAGGAACCAAGGTGACCGTCATCGAACAACGAAGCGGCTGGAAACGAATCTTGCTGCCGGATGGAAAGGAAGGTTGGATATCACGTGAGTCACTGTCAATTATATAGCACAGACCAGCCTCATTCCATCTGAAAACCCAACTCTGTAATGGCTGCGCGGACCTCATCCATATTCACCACAGAACCTGCAGCATGGGTGATTTTCACAGTGCGCTCACTGTGGCTTGCCTTCGCCTTCTTTATCCCGTCGCAGAGCATAACAGCCTTCTCGACTCTACCCTCGCAATGGCCGCAAGACATCCCTCCCACTGTGATTACCAGCTTCTCAGTTTTACCAAACATAGTCCCCCCTCGCTGCCTAAGACACCCATTGACGTGGTAATTCCGTTGGAGTATTATAGGAATCCTCATGCTGCACGTCAAGGACGCCGAATCCAATCATGTCCGTGATATTGGCGTTAACCAATAAAAAGGAGAAGTCCATGCCCCGTCTGTTCATCCTTGTTGTCCTCACGGCCCTTGCATCTGTCCCTGGATTTACACAGGCCGAGCCGTATATAGCGGTCAGGGAAGGTCTCATGTGCAGTGCCTGTCATGTCAACCAGACGGGAATGGGAAAGCGAAGCCTCTATGGTGTTGAATTTACTCAGACTGACTTGCCGGTAATGCCGACCAAATCGTCCGAGTCTGGAATGGTTTTAGACCGCGCGCTATCGGACTTCATTTCTATCGGTGGCGACGTACGGCTCATTCACAATACCACATTACCTGAAGTCAATCGACCTGGCTTTACTCAGGACGTTACCAATACTTTCCAACTTTTTGAAGCAAACATCTATGCCGAGATCGTAATCAAGCAGGATAGATTTAAGATCTACATGGACCAGCAGGTAGCTCCTGGCTCAGCAACAAGTCGGGAACTAGTCGGCATTTTCGAAGGGCTACCGCACGGAGGCTGGATAAAGGTAGGACGTATGAATCTCCCCTTTGGCTACCGTCTCTGGGATTTTCCCTATACACGGAGTCAAACCAGTTTGCTGGGACAGGACTTCGGTATTGAGTTGGGGCTGGAACCCAAAAACATCTCATTTCAGGCGGCCGTTTCAAATGGGGAACCTTTCGCAACGTCCGACAGCAATGACGGCAAGCAGTTCACCATGCGGGTCGCGGCCGTGGGCAGCCGGGGTCGTATAGGTGCTTCTTTCGCCGCAAATTCAGAGGACCCGCTGGCCATCGCCAGTGCTACCGGTAGTAATCGGGCCCTCTTTATGGGCGGCCCCTTCATCGGGTTCACAGGGGGGCCTCTGACTGTCCTTGGTGAGTTAGACATGATAAGAGCATTTGACACGACGCTGGGTGATTTCAAGGTTCGCTATGCCGCATACGGAGAAGCAAATATCCTTGTGTCCCAGGGTGTTAATGCCAAAATAGCATTCGACTATTTCGACCGAAGACTCAGCGGGGTAACAGCAAAAAGGATTCGGATCGGCCTTGAGCCCACCATTAACGAATTTTTGCAGCTCCGGGCATTCTATGACATTAATCGACCCCGTGTATTCGCCGACCCTATCTTTGGTACGGGCGTCAAACAAGATCAGTTGTCACTCGAGCTACACATGATGTTCTAAGGCTGATCATCCTGTCATTCCGTGATATCTATTAGCCATCGCTCCTACTTTGCCCGGGAGCGGTCGCAGCTACTTCGCACTTCAGATCATGTCGGAGACTCCATATGCTAAGGGAAATCGCCCCCCCAAATCCTCTCTCCATCGCAGCAGACGACATATCGTACTGGACACAGGTGCGATCCCATTTCGTATTAGATCCCGGACACTGCTACCTCAACAACGCGAGTCTGGGAATGCCCCCGAAAACTGTTGCAGAATCGGTGGGGGAGGGGTTCATGTTGCTCTCCCGGAACCCCACGAATGCCAAACGTACCCTCGCAAGGTATATCGCCGAGACCGTTCGACCCGGGCTTGCCGATTTCCTGGGAGCAGCCGCCTCGGAAATCGCGCTGACTCGGAATGCTTCCGAGAGTCTCTACGATATCGTCAACTGTCTGGATCTGAAGCCTGGAGACGAGGTACTGACGACCACGCAGGAACACCCCAGCGCTCTAAAACCCGTCAGTATCAAGATGGAGCGCCAAGGAATCACGCTGAAGCAAGTGACGATTCCCAGCCCACTCGAGAGCGCCGATCAGATCGTCTCATTGATGGATAGTGGGATCACAGAGAGAACAAAGGTAATGTTCTTTTGCCACGTTACGCGAGGTGGCTACCTGTATCCGGTGAAACGACTGACAAGCCTGGCGGCTGAACGGGGAGTTCTCTCCGCCATAGACGGAGCGCAGGCCATTGGCATGATGCCTGTAGATCTCAGTGATCTGGGATGTGACTTTTACGCCAATAGCCTACACAAATGGTTTCTGGCACCAAGCGGCACTGGATTTCTCTATGTTCGGGAGGCCATCCAGGATCTATTCAAATCCCTGTATATCTCTGACCAGGACGCATCTCTGGGAGCGGCTCGATACGAGTCTCTTGGTACCTACGATCTGCCTACAAGAGCAGCCATTGGTACCGCACAGGATTTCCTCAACAGGATCGGAATTCAAAACATTCAGCGTCGTTTGCGGATGCTTTCTGACCATCTCAAAGCGGGGTTACATGATATCCCGAAAGTGCGCCTGCTCTCCGATCGGGCATCCGACATATCTTCGCCTGGATCCACTATTTTCGATATCTCAGGTGTGGATCTTCCCCAATGGGTCGAGCTGTTCCTGGATGAGGCTAAACTACACGTAGACGATCACACACTGGATGGCCACTGTGCGATGCGAATATCGACACATTACTATGTCACCACCCAGGACATCGATCGATTCCTTGAGAAGTTGGTCGAGCTCATCAAGAGACTTGCTTGACGACCCAGCGCGATCAGATAGGCCACCGTCCATAGTCCTTCAGGGCCTTTAGCGTCTTTACGGTGAGATGTCCCTGCCATTCCATTCGCGCTTGCTTCCAATCCTCCGGGAACGTGTCCCAGGTCCAGAACGGCTCCCAACTACCATCGGCCGACTGGTTACAGATCTCATAATCAAGGTTTGTCTCTACGCCGTCCATAATCACATCTGCCAGATGGGACTCCGGACTGGACGCCAACCAAATCGGCTTGGCGCAATACCCCGAATACATCTCAGTATCGAAGTCGACCACCTCACGCACCCCCCGTTGCAGTTTCCCAACGATAGTGTCCTGAACGACCTTATTAGCCTCATCCGCAAGATGCAGGTAGCACAGCATGTCGTGCATTTCCATGGTATCGGGCAGGCCTGTGAGGTGTCTCAAGGATTGGGTAGTAACCACATCCAGTAAACTGGACGGGACGGTTTCTGGATAGGCCTGAAAACAGGCACATATTTCGGCGGCCGGATTTGCAGTGAAAGCAGTTGCGGGCCCCTGATAGTGCCACCAACTCGCATGTGGTGCCTCATTCACGGAAGGCGGCACAGGTTCCCACCAGCCGTGCTCCTGATCGTAGGTATCCATCAGGTATTTAATGCCACGAATTACAGTCGGGTGCTGGGCAGGTGCCTTGACAGATCTCAGATACTGAAATGCCACCGTGGTCGCGGTAGGCGAGGAATCCTTCACTCGGAAATCCGGTTCGATCGCATTTCCGAATCCTCCATCGTTATTCTGGAACTCAGCAACTGCATCTAGCACGTCACCCCGTCTCCCGCTATCGAACCAGTACCGAGCCAGTGTTCGATCGATTCTTCGGGCACGTTCCGAGATGAAACTCAGGGCGCGCTCGAGCGATTCCTGTTTGAGTCGATTCATGAATCCTCACCGTGAGAATCTCTACATCGAGTGACTTCCGGAATAATATGTGCTTACGGACCAAGCTGCGCTCTCCAGTCCTCATACTCCTTCTCCACGTCCGCCCGGTCAACAAACGGTTTGTAGACCATTCGAGCACGGTAACCGTAAGGCTGTCCGATGATGGGATTGCGGATTACGTACTGCCAATCCCAGGCCGGACTGTGTGGGTCGGGATTTCCGCTGGCATCGCAAATGAAGTTCCACATGGCGAACCTTACCGATGAGGTGTGGTCGAACATCATAATATACACCATGGTATCATCGGTCGTTGATAGATCACCGTCTCCGTCCACAAGCCCGTAGTAGAAGGGCTTCGTGAATTTCTTCCCCGGATGCTCCAGAATGTTCAGAGTATCAGCGCCCTTCTCGTAAGGAAGATCGGGAGCCGCCGCTGAGGACACCGTACCCGTTTCAAAGTCACTATGCGCCTCTGGAGTGTCGTCTCCAAAGCTGGTCCATCCCTGCACGCCACTATCCTCACCCAGAAAATGTATGCGCCGTTCACGGGTGCGGTTCATATAGCTGGCCCACATGAACGCCACATATCCGAGCGGAAACCGCTCTGCCTGCAGGACAGCACTGAATGTCATATCAATCGCGTGCTCACTTGAAATGTCATATCGCATTTCACTATCCACCTGCCACGTCGACTCCTCGCCGCGGTTCAGAATCGAAGCAGAACACGTATCATGGCTCACCACCGACCTGGGATCCAGTCGCGGTGTGAATTTGTTAATCGACTTATCTGCGGACGTACCGTTCATGATATGTTCGAAATTCAGGCCCACGCCGTAGTCACGATAGAGATTCTGTTTGGGATATAGTGAATGGCAAAGAGGTCTGAATCCCGCACCAAGGATCTCATCGCCGGCAACGTCCTCTACAAGAGTACCGACAAATTTGCCACCAACAAAATCGACAGAAGGTATCATCCCGGGGTCTCCTTGACTCGGTATTTGACCATTTATATCAATTTATGACGAACAGTCTGGATCTCTACTGAATAGCGCTTTGTCTTCAGAAATCTATTCAGGAGCAGAATTCCGCCCATTGAAACTCCACGTCAGGTATCTCGCAGCCATTCCTCGAAGGCCTCTCGCCCTATACTATCCAAAAACTCTATCTTCCGCTTCTCATTGAAATCAGGAAGACGTCCACGATCGAAAAACCATAGGCTATCTACTAGAATAGATAGCTTGCATACATCAAAGAAATGTCTTATTTCGAGTGGGTCCATAGCGCGATTCCGCTGGTACTCCCGGATCACCCTGCACGCCTTGATTCTATCATACTCGCCACCGTGCGGCCAGGCATGCGACTCCACCAGGTGAACCAGATCGAATGACTGGTAAGTATAGTTGGCATCATCGAAATCGAGCAGTGCGGTGAGTCGATCTCCATGAAAGAGAAGGTTGCTGAGGTCGAAGTCACAATGACAGATGCCCTTCGGTATCGTCTCCGGAAGATCAAGCAGACTCAGTTGTAGGTCTATCCAGGCGGCCTTGTCGCTTCCCTGTTGCGAAGCCGCCTGCCGTGAGAGATTTTGGGCTCGTTTGCTGCAGAAATCACGGGTATAGTGTGCTCTATCTTCGGAAATTTCAGGTTTGTAACTCTTGGTAACATTATGGAGCAATGCGACATGTTTTATGAGATCGGCACATTGGGGCCAGCTCAAACGATTCACCCTCTGTCCGGTCATGAATCCGAAAATGGCGTATGGCTTACCGCGGTACATAGCCACGTGGATACCGGCATTTGTTAGCTGTGGTACGGGTGCTGGAAATTCGCTGGATTGTAGGAATGCAAGGAGATCTGTCTCGAACATGGCCGACGACCGAGTTCTGTTTTCGTAGTACCGGAAAACATACTGCCCAGTGGTTGTACCAATTCGAATATTTGTCTGGACGGTGCCCTCCGCTGTGGGTGAAGCGGTCAGGAGATCACCGATATCGTAGGGACCAAGGAGATGCGATAGCTCCTCGTCCCGAAACGAAGTCTTAACCGCCATCGTTCTGCCGAAATTGAAGGGCGTACTTGTCCAGGCAGGACATTCGGTCGCCTTGGAACAAGTAAATACGTCCATTGATTTCACGAGTGGCCCCGGGTGCCAGCGGTCCGATGCGCACCGACTGGTGCATGCATCGCCACGGGTTATGCCCCTGAAGTGAGAGATAGGATTCCCAGGCGATGCCCGCTACCCACTTCCGATCTACCGATTCGCGTACCAGTAACCCGCCTCCCGCGTCTCGATCGGAAGTCGGCCACTTTTCGGTAAAAGGGTGGATACCTCCGGCGGCACGCTCGTCGACGGCACTTCTATACTCGTAGTTAAAATGGATATCCCGTAGTTGCAGTAGCTCCAGGGAGGATCTACCTAGAAACCAAGTTCTCTCATGTTCATCATCGAAAAAGCCCTCAGTAGGTACTGCTTCTGGGGCAAGACCGGGATTGAAACAGGGGATTATGGCAGCCACATCAGGCCAGGTATCGCTCGTATGGTTCGAAACGATAAGGCGAAGTGCGACACCGTCTTCAAGGGAATTGAGCTCCAGACGAAGGCCATTATGGCTCAGGATGCCATTTAGCCCGTCGTCTGAGATCTGTGTTTCAGGGTTGTGCCTTCCGGGAGTATGTTCGCCCGGGCCAAACGCATCGAACAAGTGCCACTCATAGAACCAGAGATACATCCGCCGAGCAGGACAATCTGTCGGTTCAAAGCAGATACCGCGCTTCCAATTGGATAGGAGAATCATGAGACACCGTCCGACTATTTCTCATCTGGCGATGTGGGGGCGATCCCTGGCGGTGCGGGGTCGGTCCAGAAATCAGGCGTCCCGTGATCTGCCCGCGCAAG
>JABIQT010000326.1 GCA_018667995.1 Candidatus Latescibacterota bacterium | reverse complement strand
TCGTCGCGAGCGTTGCCGATGAGCAGCTGGGGGCGGGCGGGGTCGGCGACGCGCGGGAAGTCGGGGTTCTTGACTTCACCCAACCAGATCCGGACCACCCTCGACTACCGGGGTCCGGTGACAATGATGGGCTTGGATGTCAACGTCTCGGTTAACCGATCACACAGCGGAAAACGCGGATGGCCAGCCTCCGTGGGCTTCGATCACACTGTCTATCTCATCCTGGATCCGGATGGTTTCACTTATTGCCCAAAGAACCGAGCGGTATTGATCTACCAGATCACTGCTCAGAGGAGCCCCCTTACGGCTAAGGGCTGAGCGATTACCGGCACTTAGCCAACTTTTGGCGACCTGGTAGCCAGCGAGACGGAAATTCCAGATGTCGGGTTTGACCCCCGCGATGCATGAGGACTTGCCGACCGCAAGGTTCGTTCCTTCGAGGCGAGGGGTGGTGGCCGGCTCGGAAGTGTTACCAGTGAAGGGGAACGCGTCCCCGGGAACATCAAGATCCAAGCAGTGGGCTTTCATCAGCTGTTCACCCAAGGTGGCGATACAGCCTCCGAACTCCCAAGTCTTAGGTGCAGGCACTCGGGGGAAGTCCTGTTGGACCTCTTCCATGTACCGGTCACGATAGGTAGGGGCATTGAGAATGGCGAGGATGTAGTTTCCCAGTAGTCGGGCTCGCTCTACTTGAGGTCCAGTAGGAACTCCGGCCTGATCTAGAAGGCCAGGTCGAATATTGCTCTGGATAATGTCGGCGTGGAGTCCTTCACCTGAGAAGACGATGGGGAACATTCTAGAGTTGATGTCGTGACTCGAATACTTGTTTGAACATAGCGAATCGGTTCCGACTGCATGTTCAAAACCTGGAGATGACAAACGACTTGCACAAACTATTGCAGTAGCATCGGAGTCAAGGATTCGTGGCATCAGATTCATTCGGTGACTGAGTATCAGATGTCGCTCGTAATATATGTACCGAATATCAAAAGGTCGATATGCAAATTTGTGTACCAAGGCAGGGTCAAAAGATTTTTGAGTATGGAATTGTGCTTTTTCGAAGTCAAAATTTGTAGTACTGAAAGAATGAGTATCACCGAATTGATCAACGTCATCGTGATCTAAGTCTGAAAACTCTTTGATCTTAGAAATACAGGCAGTGGAGGTATTCGCAACTACCAAACCGTCCCGTGAAGTCTTGATCCCGTCTATCGACGATTCGAACCATTCATCCAGTTGTCTCCAATTCCAATATTCAGGACGGGATGGCCCCGAGGAAGGAATGAAGGAGAGATACTTTCGGACGTCCAGGTCGACCGTCCGGTACTCAGGCTTGGGGCCGCCAGCCGATAGGACCGTTGCTTTCTCGGCATAGGTCCCGACGATTTCCCCATAAGAGACGTAAGTGGTGGGATCTGAGCGCTCTCTCTTTAGGAGACAACTGATGGCGACGCCTGTTTGGATATCAAATACGTTCTCGTCGTGAGTTCCCGACATGGCCACTGAGCCAGACCAACCCTCACCATGGAGATCCGTAATACAGATTGATTGTGATGAATTCAGGAAGCTATCGCGTAAACCTCGAAAACTCTTCCCGCCACAGAAAGAATTTGAAGTAATCATACAAACGATCCCACACATAGTTCGTGTGAGTTGTTGAAGTCCTAATCCCCAAAACTTTACGTAGTCATTGTTTATTACATGTTCAAAACGTATTGCACCTTTCTCTCGGATTCGTTCACCGCGGTAATAACGAAAATTGTCTACAAGTAATCGGTGAGCCTTTTCGAGATTCTGTGACGAATCACTATATGGTGGATTCCCTATCACAACAGTGAATGGCACCATTGTTTTGATTTTATTCACTTCGATGGCTTCTTTAGCTAAAGCCGGAATGGTGAATGCGAGAACTGCAGAAGAGTCGGATGGTGGTGTAAGGGCATTGGTAAGGTAGACCCGCAAGCGTTCGTTGGTATTGAATCGGAAGCCAGTTTCGTGGAGCTTGAGACCGATCTTTAGGTGGGCGATGGCGTACGGCGCCATCAAGAGCTCGTAGCCGTGGAGGCGGGGCAGTAGGTGTTGCGGTACGTAGTCGTTCCACAATTGGTTGATTGCCTGGTTGTCGTGACCTTCACGACGCCACCGATCAAGCATGGTCGTGTAGATGAGATCGATCACCTCGACAAGAAAGGTCCCAGTTCCAGTAGCGGGATCGAGGATTTGGACAAACGGTTGGTCAGGAGCGATGTCCGCCGGGATGGTCAGGTCTTCAAATCGATTGGCGATCTCACCCCAAGTCGTGACGTCGGCAAGGCCGTCCTCGAGGCCGAATTCTGTTCGCAACAGGTCATCTGCTGAACGGACGATAAAGGAGACCACGGGTCGTGGGGTGTAGAAGACGCCTCGGCGCATTCGTTTCTCAGGGTCGTATTCCGTGAGGAACAATTCATAAAAGTGGATGACGGGGTCTTCTTCAGGGTTTTCATCACCGAAGTCGAGAACGACGGCTTCCATGTCGGCACTATCAAGGAGTTCGACGACATCGCCTACTCCTAGTTCATCGAAGTCCAAGCTGAGGCTGGTCTCGGAGGAGGGCTTCTGCCCAACCTCAAGGAAGGTCCCCATCAGTTCCTTGAGAAAGGGGTTGGTTACCAGCGTGATTGCTGAAGAGTCATTTAGGTCATGGTGAGTGGGCTTAGCGATCCGTGATGAGAGCAGTCCATAGGCGATCGTTTGGGCGTACATGTCCGCGAAATCGTCTCGGTCAAGATCATGGATCAGTGCATTTCTGAACGCATTGAGCATGTTGGTGAGCGGACCGTCTTCGGATTCGATGGCGAGGACGGTGTTGATCCGATCTCGGATATTCCGCGCCACCTTCGCTAGTTCTACGGAGAGCGTCTGGGAAGTCGTGATGACCTGCCGATGGCGGAGGGTGAAGGCGGAGCGCCACTGCTCTAGCCACGCGTCGGTGTTCTCTTCGTCGTCCGGCCACGCAAATTGTTCGGCTAGGACGTCGGCGACGTGGTCAAGGTGGAGCGCGGTGTCGCGGCTGTCCCACCCCAGCACCTTCAGTTCGGGAAGACGCGAGCCTTCGGCTGACTGGGTGAAATGGGCGAAGCTGATCTCCCGCTTGCCGCTGCCCCCGTAACTGGAGATCAGAATCAGGTTCGCCATCTCCCATGAGGGCAACCCGGACGTGTTGGCGCTTGCTCGCTTCTTGGTGACGACC
>JABIQT010000123.1 GCA_018667995.1 Candidatus Latescibacterota bacterium | reverse complement strand
TGTCATCTTTGCAAGATATCTGAACGGTAGTGAGCTTCGCTATGAATCAGCGCTGTACAATAATACCATGGCGAGTATGCCGTCTCTTGTTGGGCAACCTGATTACTACGATTTTATGCTGAACGAAAAGGTGAATCTGGGATATCGCATAGAGATTAGGAATCGACAGAAAATAGCGATGTCTGCAGCGCTGAATGTGGAAAGGCACCAACCTGTATTGAAGCGGACGGACTTCGCTTTGTTTGGTCTCAATCGGACCCAGCGTCCCAATCCGGCCGTCACAGCTGGAAACCTGCGATCCATCGCATTTGATATCCAATTCGGCGAGAAACCATCGGCATTTTCTCCGGAGCGCTTTCGACATATCTCACTTCGGACCGAACTCAGCCATCCGGATCTGCTACAAAGCCAATTCGACTTTACCCGAACCAGACTGGCTTTAGCATGGCGCGTGAATACCTTGTTCGAGCGCCGTATGCTACCGAACACGCTGGACATACGTCTGACAGGAGGCTTCACCACGGGTGCCCCGCCTATTCAGCGCTTTGGTATCCTGGATGGTGCGATTGGGGGCGCTGGCCAATATGGTGTGTTCCGGTCCTTGCGGGGCCAACCCTATGAAGGGCAACACTATGCGGGATTATTCTGGGATCACAATTTTCGCACAATTCCCTTCGAGATATTAGGCATTGAATCTCTTAGTCGACGGGGAATCGGTCTGAGTGTGTTCGGCGGACACGGTAGGACCTGGATATCGAAGGCCCGATTGGCCAGTCTGGCCTACGTGCCCCGGTACCAGGATAGCGTGCATCACGAACTGGGAGTCTCTGTTACCGGGTTGTTCTATCTCTTTCGTCTTGACATGACCACGCGGATCGATCGGCCCGGATTCTTCATCAATATTGGTATTGGACCTGGCTTCATGGAATAGTCCGTCAATCCTGGTTTATTGGTTTATCAGCGTGTGGTGAATCTATCGTGGTTCTTAGCAGTTGACACCGTTGTGCCTGACGAATATGGTACTGGCACACAGATAGCGGGAAGGGACAGAACCGTGGCAAATTCTACTGACAATACCCATAGCCTTCTTTTCGGATACCTACTGTGGATAGTCGGATTCACGGGAGCACATCGGTTCTATTACGGCAAACCAATTTCGGGAACCATCTACTTCTTCACACTAGGGATCGCGGGGATTGGATGGCTCATCGATCTTGTGCTGATTCCATCTCTGGATAGGCGAGCAGATAGAAGGTTCAAGTCCGGCAGGGTCGATTACAATGTAGCCTGGATCCTGCTGACTTTCCTGGGTATATTGGGGATTCACAGATTGTACATGGGTAAGTGGATCACTGGGATCGTGTACCTCTTCACCGGAGGCCTATTCTTTGCCGGTTATCTCTACGACTATTGGACCTTAAACGATCAAATATCAGAGATAAACGGTGCGTGAATACGCGTTTAGTCTCTCACCGTTTTTCGAAATTCCAGGTCGGAATGCACCTCTCGCACATGTTATCCCTATTGCTCTCAAATGACTGATCCAACTGAAGGCGAATATCCACACGCAGACCTGTCCCTTGCCCGGCGTATCGAGCTCATGGAGGGGATCATCAACTCTGGGTTCGTGGAGGCACGTGCTGAGTTGTTTCCTCAAACTGGGGCAGCCTGGATTCGTGTTTGTGGAGGTTATTCGCTATTTGACGGGCCGCATTCACCGGTGACGCAAACCTTCGGCCTTGGTTTATTCGACGAGGTTACGGACGGCCATTTGGACGAGATTGAGGCATTCTATTTCGACCGGAATACGGATGTGAATCTTGAGGTCTGCCCTCTGCCGAATCATCAGCTGCATCTGAAGCTCAGTCAGCGTGGTTACGATCCCATTGAACTTACCAGTATTCTTTACAGACCTGTTTCAGATGTGATGGTCGGTCGTTTATCACTGAATCCGTCGCTCAGAGTGAGAAGACTGGAACCCGATGAGGCAATGACTTGGGCAGCGGTTGCCGCCGAGGGCTGGCGGGAATTCGGGGAGATGGATGACCTTTTTCGTGAGGTGGCCCGCATCAGCATGCTGAGGGCGGACACACATCTGTTTGTAGCGGAACTTGATGGGCATCCGATTGCTGCAGGCGTGCTGGGAGTCTACGATGGTGTTCTGTATCTGGCCGGTGCCTGTACCATACCCTCGGCGCGCCGTC
>JABIQT010000124.1 GCA_018667995.1 Candidatus Latescibacterota bacterium | reverse complement strand
GGCTCCTCGGGCCTTGGCCACTTCACAATGGGCGCGCCTCCTCCTCCATGATCATCCGGGCCCCTCCCGAACTGTCCTCCTCCCAGTTGCGCCGCGATTTCAAGTAAGGGAGGATACTGTGCCGGTTCGGTGGCCGCATCGAAGGCAAACCCGTTGAGGGCATTGGGGATCGGCGGTGCCTCGGCAAGGGTCTCAAGTCTCGTGCCGGCCCTGTCCCAGATCTGCGATTTCCAACGGTCTCGGGTCGACTCGTCATAGAAATCATTGATCCTAAGAAAACCGTCGTTCTTGAAGGAAGCGATCTGTTCCTGGTTCAGCGGCATGAGTCTCATTCCTGAAAGAGGTTCATCTGTGATGGAGGCTCCGCTTTGGTTTTGGCTTCTCGTGCTGGTTTGCCAACCTCATAGTGCTTGAGATGCGCTTCAATGTCCGCAATGAACGGTGATGGGTAAGTCTGATGTGCGCTGCCGAATAGCATTCGCCGTCTGGCTCTCACGAGAAAAAGTCGCTCTTTGGCACGGGTCATACCCACATAAAATAGACGACGTTCTTCTTCCATATCAGCCACCATCCCAGGATACTGAAGTGGTAGTAGATCGTGTTCACAGGCGACAATGAACACAACCGGAAACTCCAGACCTTTTGCCGCATGCAGTGTCATCAGTGAAACCCGTTCCCCGGCATCACCGAAGTCATCATAAGCCCTGCTGAGCAATATATTATCCAGATAGGCGGTTGCATTTTGCTCAAGGCGGGCACATCTGGTCAACTTCTTAAGACTGTCCTCTGCGCCGGGACTGGCAGCTATCAAGGTTTCCCAAATGCCCAGGGCTGGCACGTGCGTCACGGCCGCCCCAATATCCGAAACGCGGAGGTGTGCAGTAATGGTTCGTAGGTTCTGAAGCAGGCTACGGAGCCCCTCCCGGCTAATTGTGGATAGCAACCTGTCTACTTCCATCAGACTACGTACGTGTTCCAACGAAACCTGTGGTTGAGGTCGCCAGTTGGCTTCGATCATTAGCTTCGTTTTGTCACCAACTCCCGGGACCAGAGTGTGCAGAAGGCGCATAACGGCTCCGGTCGTCGCAGTCAAGCCCAGTGCGAGGCGGAACATGGTGACCAATTCAATCACTGCCGGCTGTTGAATCAATGGTTTATTACCGGAGATGTGGTATGGAATTCCGCTCCGCTGAAAGGCCTCTTCCAATGGCGTATGAAGGCTGTTTATTCTGTAGAGGACGGCGAAATCCCCGAACGAATGTTCAGCCACCGCTTCCCGCTCAACACGCCCTGAATCCTGGGAGAACATGCTGGTGCCGCCCACAAGTTGTTCTATCTGATGCACGACCCACTCAGCCTCGGCGGGCTCGGTGGCTGAATCATGAACCGTAATTCGACCCGCTCCATAGAGCGTCGGGGTTAGTTGCGGCACCTCGCTCGTATCCGCTGTTTCCGACTCGGCGATGACCTGGGAAGACGCGTCGATGATCGAAGCGACGGACCGATAATTCTCGGCAAGATATAGTGTTCTTGCACCCGGAAAGTCGTCCGAAAAACTGCCGAAGAAACGGGAATCAGCACCACGGAATCCGTAGATAGCCTGATTTGGATCGCCGATGGCCGTGATCCGAACGCCGTACTGGACGAGCTGCTTCAACAGTGCATGCTGGGCTGCATTTATGTCCTGGTACTCATCAACAAAAAGATGTCGATACGACTGATGGATGGTGTGCCTGAACGTCTCACTAGCGCGTATGAGTTTTAGCGTCTCAAATATGATGTCATCAAAGTCGAGGAGGTTGTACTTACGAAGCAACCGATTGTACTGGAGAACTTCCTCTGGTAGTTCTTCCGTATATCCATGGCCCTTCCACTTGGAGATTCTGTCCAGGCGATTGTGTCGCTGGGAAAGCGTATCGTCTGGCCAGACGGTGCGTATGATATGGTCAAGATCCTCCGGCGTGGCAAGAGAGAACGAAACTGAGACTTCACGTTCTTTCGCCCACTCGCGTAAGAAATCAAGACATATGCTGTGGAATGTACCGACCCGTACTTCCTTGGCTTCATCAGGCAAAATCAGCGCAAGCCGATCCTTCATTTCTTCGGCCGCCTTATTCGTGAAAGTCAGGGCAAGTATCTTGTCCGGTGCACCCGCAGCTTTTGCCAGATACGCCACACGTTGTACCAAGGTGTGGGTCTTACCTGTACCGGGTCCAGCTACAATGAGTAAGTGGCCGCCGAGGTAGGTCACAGCCTGTATCTGCGTCGCATTCAAGCCATCGGCCAAACTGGTTATATCCGGTACCGCAGCATCGCTATCAGAGAGCGCTGGCGGATAGATAGACTCAGTGCTAGTCAACGGTCCTGCTGAGGATGTCGTGGTCGTCTGATCTACAGCTATGGTCTCGGAATCTGGTTCCTTTGTCGGGTCGGGTATTTCATTCTCGGGCTGCAATGGATCTTGTCCGGCTTCTACGGTCTTGGTCGGCACGGTCGAACGTGTCTGAAAGAGGCTGGTCTGTGCCTGGATAGTATCACGCTCTCCCTCATCAAATATCCGTACCTTACCGAATTCACCGTCATATCCTGGAGCGATATGCACCATTCCCTGACGCATCCGATCGACGCCCTCCGCGATGACGTCTCCACAGGCAGACTGAATATCCTCAAGAGGAACATCCATCAGTATCTGAATCTCGTTCCCTAGTTTCGACAACAATCTATCATACTGGATCGCTACCTTTTTGGATCCGGGCCCCACCTGCAATGCCTCACCAATTATTTCAGGAAGAGGTATAACACTCCGGTACGGGCGCCAACGTGGTGACCTGGCCCCATCTGGCCTATCGGCTAATTCTTCCACACGGGCCATCACACCGACCGTTACGGATTTTCCGCAGACAGGGCACAGGCCGTTATGGGTGATAGTCTCGCGCGGGTGAAGTCGCGTTTGACACTTTCGGTGGCCATCGTAATGATACTTACCTTCTTCGGGGAAGAACTCAACGGTACCCGCCAATCCCATGTCTTTTGGATCACTGAGCGCGCGGTAAATGTCCGGATAGGTACATTCCGTATCGTACAAGGTGGTCTCCCTCCCCAGTTTTGGCGGAGAGTGCGCATCGGAGTTGGAGACAAGCACATAGGGGTCAAGCTGCGACAGTCGCCAGTTCATGGGAGGATCGGAAGACAAACCTGTTTCTACAGCGAAAATGTGGGAGGTAAGATCACCGAAGCAGTCCTCTATACGGTCGAAGCCCCCCTTTGATCCCAATGCGGAAAACCATGGGGTCCAGATATGCGCCGGAATCAGGTAGGATAAGGGATCTGATTCCAGCGTTATCTCCAGTAGATCACGGGAATCGAGCCCAAGTATGGGTCTGCCATCGGCGCGGATATTCCCGATGGTATCAAGCCGGGCCTGGATCTTCTCGGCTGCCTCGAAACTCGGAGCGAATACAATGTTGTGGACTTTCCGAACTTTATCGTGCCGCTTATAAATATTGGATATTTCAACGGTAAGCATGAATCGAACGGGGGAACTGCACGGACCGGGAATCTGCTGCCGCGTTTCTTTATCAAATTCAGGTTTGAGTTTGAATAGTCCCTCTTCCGCAGGGATCAGTTTTCTCTTGAGCTCATCCATCCACTCGGGGTGGACGAAATCACCGGTCCCCACAACTCGTATGCCCTTCAACTGAGCCCATTTAGAGAGATGCTCGAGATTCAGGTTCTTGCTGGTTGCTCGAGAAAAATGGGAATGGAGATGAAGGTCCGCATGGAAGCGCATCGATGGCCCTGGTGTTTCGTATGGGGGAAGGCATATGACGATGTATAGATGATACGCCGCTAAGTTAATGTCAATGCAAATTGGACGTCACAGGGAGGTGTTCGTGTGGGATCCACTCTCAGTGCATTCCACCCCGATTTTCATAAACAGACGCAGACTCGGACCGGTATGATACGGGTGGTTCCCTAAAATGCGTGCCGTTTAGATAGTATATCAGGGCGAGTGCAGTGCTCCATTCCCGATAGCCGACGGAGCACCCGATATCTGTAAGCCCATGCTCAAACTATCTCGTCCGCGAACGCCTCAGTTGCTGCCTGAAGGCACCGATTCACGTAGTCGAGAGTTTCCCGGAGCGGGAATTTATCGTGGACTTTCAGCATGATGGGGATTCCGTCCAGTTCCGTTGCGACACCCAGACCGATTGACATGGTGTAGGCGTTGGTGCGATCTGTGCGGCCACCCTCTTCATCGAATGTGTTCGGCAGGGCCTCAAGGCGGCGATCCCAGTTGTCCCAGACTCGGCGCAACGCCGGATCCGAAATAAGCTGTGGGGCATAGCGTATGAGCGTATGGCCGGGCCGCCAGTGCCAATGATTGGAGTGCCACTCGATGAACAGCCACGGTCGTTTCTGCTTCATGTATTCCCAGAGAGTCACTTGCTCCACGGGAGAATCGGGGTCACCCGCTATGGTCTCTGAACCCATGAAGTAGGGGAACTTGTCCGCGGCATCGGTGACCATCAGGCCGAGCACCGTACCGTCTGGATTTGGATGGGGTATAAGACAGACACGATGGCGCGACAGTATCGCTGTTGCGGCCTCCGATCCTCCGAGTAGAAATTCGAGGTTTGCACGACATGCCCAATTGCCCATCTCATCGGCCTGGGGTGTCGCTGCACAGATGATGACCGGCGCGTTTGCCGCTTCATTTCCTAACTCTACGGCCCAGACGTCGCGGTCCTGTACGCTTTTGCCCAGCGAAATCAGTTCAATCGAGGGGTGCTCGTCAGCCATTTGTTTCAGGTACGATGACATCTCCGTATAGGGATACCAATGATAGTTGCTGAAATAGAGCGGTGCTTGATGTTCGGATCG
Organism: Candidatus Latescibacterota bacterium; assembly: GCA_018667995.1. GTDB lineage: Bacteria > JAAXHH01 > JAAXHH01 > JAAXHH01 > JABIQT01 > JABIQT01. The sequence goes on along the minus strand of JABIQT010000124.1, from coordinate 3,915 downwards.
GGGGGGCAGGTCGAAGGAGAAGGCCAATCCATGATGGTCCATTGCCCGGCGCATCTGTCCGTCAGGAACGTGAGACCAGTCGTCACCGTCCCGCACGATCGCAAAACGCGAACTGCCCTCGAAGGACAAGGGGGGCACTTCACCCGGGTGGTCTTCGAGGAAGGCGCCGATCTTCTCACGTCGCTGCCGATCCCAGGAACCGTCGGCTGCCCTGATCTCAAACAGAACCGTCAGCGTTTCGTCGGTTTTGTTGGAAGCCGAGAAGCAGAAATAACATCCGCTACCTGAAAAGTGATGATTGCCAGGTTCAGGCTCGATGTGGATTTCATATGCGCCTCCGTGTAGACGCTGGATCTTATAACCGTTGCCACACTCAAAATTGCTCGTCAATACGATCTCGTCGTTTTCGAAGATTCGATCGGGTAGACTTTGTCGAGCGGTGTCCCAAGTGGGATTGTGCCCATACGTCTGCAAATTGATGCTTCCTAATCGAGAAAGTTGTTAGTCTGCTGCGGTGGGATTTGGGATGCTCATGACGCTATCCTAGTTGGAGGGCACGCCATCGATCGTAATGGATATGCATTTTTTGAGGGAGATGGGCACGTACAGAGTCTTTGAGGCGCCAGGTGAATCGCACATCCGTCTCTTCTGGTTCATCGCTGTCCCGATTCTGAGACCAGCTACCTGCAATGGTAAGTCGCTCCACGTCCTTTTTTATCACGCTCCGGTGGATAGTATTGCCATTCCATATGGCGGCTTGGCCGGCTTTGAGATCGATCGCAATCTGACCCGGAATATCGGCGTGTCCGTCGTTGATTAAGCATTCCCGCTCATGGTCGGTTCTATAACGGCGATGGCTTCCCGGTACCAGCATCAGGCACGCATCATCGACAAGCGCAAGCTGCCAGCGCATTCCGAACTGGGGCTTGTTCAGAATGGCCATCTCCTGTTCATAGGAGCCGTCACGTTCCTGCTTTCCCAGGTCACGGTGCCATCCTAATCCCCAATCTTTATGATAAGGATTGGTAAAAATGAGGATGGAGCCCAAACGCAGCTCTGTTCCAAGGAAGTAGTGCACGTACTTCATTATCGAATCGGATAGCATATGCTCGGCGAAAACCGTTTCGTCGAATTCGGGCGCAAGAATACCTCGTATGGCCCAGGGCTCCTTATTATCTTTCGTGGCCCAATGCGTGTATACGTCTACCTCGCCAGCTCGCACTTTTGCTTTGGCGCGCTCGGAGGCACGAAGCAGTCTCTGAAGCATTTCGCCATCGGCGAGATCATCTACGATCATGTATCCCTGGCTGTTATAATGGTCGACCTGATCCTGTGTGGGCATCGAGGGCTCTCTTGCTTTGAGGAAACCGCGCTAACTCGCTTTTCGGGTTACGAGGTCTCGGCGTTTCAGATGCACGCGGTCAAAACTACTGGCCGAAATCACGTAGTACCATTTTGCGAAACGTGTGTTGAGATCCGCAGATATTGTCTGCCCTTTTTCGACCTGCTGGATCCATGTCTGGTGGTCGGTGAATTGTTGGGAGTTGCGTCGATCATCGCTGGTCCAGGTGCTGTCCGCCTTACTCTGAAAGGACATGTTGGAAGGCTTCTTCGGCTCCGGAAACATCTTTCCATCGAATTCTGTTGTGATGAATAGATATCTGTTTTCACCGGGACCTCCGGCTCCTCCACCATCGGCTGAAGTGCCGGCAGACACCGCTTCTCCGGTGCCAAATACCACCTCGCCGAACCGCAGGGTGTATACGACTCCCTCTTGGGTCCTGATCTGGGTTTCTCCTTCATTTGATACCAGCTGCGAATCCTGCGTGAAGTAAAAGCCACGGCTTTGAAGTGATCGCAAATCTGACTGAGTAATGCTGATCCCTGCCCCTCCAACCTTAGAGAGGCTGAGGGAAAGCCCATCCGGCTTAGGGCGCACACCAACAATCGTCAGTGAGTCGAGCGCCCCGAGCATGCTGTCCATATTGTCGCTAGTGACTTCTTGACTGGAGGACATTCTATTAGCGCGCCAGGTATCATCCGTTTTCTTCAAGACAACGGTATCTCGCTGGTTGAGTCGGCCACTGCGTTCGTTTATGGAGTAATCTTTGATCGTAACTTCTGTGATCTTGGCCTGGTCTGCCAGAAGCAGGTCCTTCTCAATCCAGTCTGAGAAGCTCGTCGAAAGATCAAGGTCGACGCGGGCGGCATAAGTTCTCTTCTGATTCGGTACTCTCACATAGTAGAACTTTTCGCGTCCTACTACCTGATTTCCAATGATAAGATCTGCGAGGGTGTTCCCACCATTGTCCTTGATGGTTATCCTCTTGCCCCTGCCGGAGAGTTTGGTACTCGTCTCGTCAACGGGGTCCAATACGTTTAATGCCTCATGGTCGGTTGTGTTATCCGAAACGATGTCGTCTTTGGCAATGTCTATAACACCGGCGGCGGTCCTTGCGAGTCGGTCCTTGCCGTCCGCTGGATGATTGTGATGGGAGGGAATCGTCCATTTTCCGCCCTGATAGCTGACCTTGAATGGTCTCGGTACCCCGGTCTGCTGATCAAACTCAACAACTTCGAGCGACGTCGCTATGTTGGGATCTGAAAAATCGGGGAAGAAGATCTCCCCTTTGTCCGAAAAAGTTTCGGGTGTGGGATTGCTTGGGGTGGTGAGCAGTGCCAGGACACCAAGTACAACGGCGGCACCGATGAACACCATGGTCTTCTGTGTCTCATTCATAGCATTTCTCCATCAATATCTGTCTGTAGATTTGTACTCAGCTTCTAAGTCTTCTCGCCGCCACCGCCGCGTCCTTTTCCCTTCTACGGCGCTGAACGAAGATCCAGACCCCCAGGGCGAATACCGGAATAGGTGGGAGAAGTGTGGCGAGGTTCTTTATGGCGTTTTGGATCTGGCGAATCTGGAGCTCCATATTCTCTTTGCTGGAGCGGATTTTAGCGTCCTTCTCGGATTCTATACTTCCTTTGAGGGTTTCAAAACGACGATTTTCTACTTCCTCAAGATTACGAACCATGATCTGTTTGGTCTGGGCATCCAAATCCGCTCTCTGGCGTACCTCGTTCACACGATCGGTCAATCGTCGCTGTGCCTCGGATAGAGCTTGTTCGGCTTCCTGTTCCGCCTGGATCTCTTCCGCTGCCCTGCGATCCGTATACGCACGTGTTTGTGCCTCAACCGACTCCAACGTGCGATACTTTACGCGCTTACTACGCAAGGCGATGAAAGACTCATCTTCCATCAGGACATCCACCGCGTTGAGGAAAAATGTGACATTGTCGAAGTTCAAACCGCCGACGCCCATCCGTCGAATATCAAAAAACTGTTGTGAGATGAAATCTAAATCGGCCACAACAACGACGTTGAGAGAGTCAGCCGAGTCACCGTTTGTCCTTGTACCAGAGATTTGAGCAGCAATGGTGTATGTATTCAGGTTGGGGCGGCGTCTGCCCTGAGGTGGTACGAGTTGGGCGGCGCCGAAGAAGTTGCGCTGTACCAATTGGCTATACATTGAGGTGCCAGAGAACTCCGAAGACTGAATCAAAGGCTGGAAGTCGAGGTCTGCCGTGGCCGACGGTTGTAGATGGCCGGGAAATAGCATCACCAGTTCCTGCAGTGGGGCGGTGCTGGCGATGGCCGTATTGAAAGCGTCCGGATTTTCGTTTCCGGCTCCGATGAACACCACTTCTTCAGGCAGGTGTGAAAGGTCTGGATGCGGATTATAGGCGTCCCAGACGACCTGTGACATGTTCCAGCTGATACCCAGCGCTCCCATCAATGCCTGAACATTTCCCTTATCCTTCGGTGGCGGGGCCGAATTCCGCATGAATGGATTGGTGTTAGACCCGGGCTTTTCAGATGGTGACAGGCCGATGTTGATGACTGGCAGAGGGTCC
>JABIQT010000611.1 GCA_018667995.1 Candidatus Latescibacterota bacterium | reverse complement strand
GCTTGCCTCGTGCCTACCGAAGGACAACCCAATGCCCAATCAGAACGCCAGGTCGGCCATGATACTGTCCACCGATTGTGGCGTTGAGATGGACGACCAATGGGCGATTTCACATCTCGCGCTCTCGCCAGAATTTGATCTACGTGGAATAGTGAGCGCCCAGGCGCCCGTACTAGCTACAGCAGACAGTTCAGGGAATCTGGGGCCGCAGGTAAAGGCACCCTCGGACATTGCAGAGGCCACGGCTGCAGCAGCTCGTTCCACGCTATCCGCAATGCCCATAGACGTATTGATTCCGGTGTACGCTGGCTCAAATACAAGGCTGGAAAACCGTGCGACCCCTGCGCCAAGTAAGGGGGCCGACTTTATTATCACCGCGTCCCAAGGCTTTACCCCCGACAATCGACTATCGATACTGGTGATCGGCCCAGCGACAGATGTGGCTAGTGCACTCCTATTGGATCCATCCATTGAGAACAGAATCAGTATAGTGGCCATGGCTTTCAACACGTGGCCCGAAGGTACCGATCTCTTTAATGTCAAAAATGACATTGCAGCCTGGCAGGTGCTCATGGCCTCCCGATCTCATATAACCATTGGTGACTGGGCAGTATGCAAGACCCATCTCAAGATGAACAGGAGCGGGGCCCGATCTCTTTTTTCAGATCTTGGACAACCAGGGCAGTTTCTAATCAATCTGATATCATCCTGGCTTGATCACCAGTCCGCTACGGCAGAAGCGCTTGTAGACGATTCCGAAGCATGGGCCGTCTGGGATCAGGTGACGGTGGCCCATATGTTGGGACTGACTACAGTGAGAATTTATCCTCGGCCAGAGCTGCAGGACGATATGTCCTTCTCTTTCGACGGCATAGATCGGAAAGATTCGCTCACGATTAACTGGATAACAGAGATAGACGAAGATGCACTCTGGAACGATTTCAGAAGCAAGCTCGGACGCGCCATGAATCAGAGAGATGAGCATCCGGATGGTGAATGAAGCCGGCGCTAGGCTTTCCCCGTTTCCAGTTGACGCGTTTCGGCGCATTGACGAGACATCTGATGCGCACTTCTACGAAATGCCACGATTCGTGACCCATATAGACGATGAGGCCATAGGAGCGGTCACGCAACTCTATCGGGAGTACTTTGAGCCAGACTCCGTGATTCTTGACCTGATGAGCAGCTGGATCAGCCATCTTCCGCCTGAGATCGCGTATTCACGCGTGGCTGGGCTGGGCATGAATGAGGAAGAACTGCAAGCCAACGAACGCCTCGACGACTGGACAGTGCATGATCTGAACCGGATTCCATTGCTACCATACGAGGATGGTGAATTCGATGGCGCTGCTATTTGTGTTTCCGTGGACTATCTGGCACAACCCGCTCTGGTTCTGGGAGAAATAGGCCGAATACTGAACACTGGCGGCCCGTTGGTGATGACGTTCTCCAATCGCTGCTTCCCCACAAAAATTGTCAACATCTGGCGATCACTGGACGATACCGGACACATGGCGTTGGTCGAGCAGTACATGCATGACGCTGGAAATTGGGATCAAATAGTGTCGCTGGATAGAAGCCCGAACCCCGACGGTACCGATCCTCTGTTCGCCGTGATTGGTAGGAGTAAAGGACTGGCATCCCATGGACAGACGTGAGATCCTGGGGATCCTGAATGATTACGAGGAGGCTTTCCAGGATGAGGCCGCCACCGTTCAGCGTATACGCGAGTTGGTGGAGAACCACTCGGACTGTTTTGACAGGACTTGCATACCAGGACACGTCACGGGTTCTGCCTGGATCGTGTCAGCGGATCTCACCCAACACCTCCTGACCCATCACCGAAAACTCAACCGATGGTTACAAGTTGGTGGACATGCTGATGGTGACAGTAGTCCCTTCAATGTAGCGCTGCGTGAAGCTTGCGAGGAATCCGGTATGGATCGTTTTCTCCCTGTAAAAAACTCGGGACGCCTGCTTCCTCTGGATATAGATGTTCATAGTATTCCTGCACGGCACTCGGAACCGGAGCATGAGCATCACGATTTGCGATACCTGCTAATCGCCGATAGGGCTCAGGAGATCACAGTCAGTCATGAATCGCACGATGTGCGTTGGTTTACCGTTGATCAGGTGATGTCTTTAACGGACGAACCCGGCATCCATCGTATGCTACGGAAATCAAACCTGCTGTTGAATGAAATGGAATCGTGATCAAGACGCATGGATAGACCCGTAAACTCCCATAGGCAATGCGCGCTACAGCGACAGGTCCGGCGCCTCGAGAAGCGGATCACCGCCCTTGACCGCATCAGCCGCAATTTCTCAACCGCCCGGCTCAGTATAGTCATTGGTGGCCTGATCTTGGTAGCGGGCATTAACTACCAGTGGGGAGATACACCTGTCTGGGCCACCGCGGCGCTGCTCATTGTTGGCTTTCTCATCGTAACTCGATTCCATGAACGCGTCGAAGACGGATTGAAACGTTACCGAATCTGGCGGAAGATCAAGTCTACCCATCTCGCCAGAATTACGCTGAATTGGAAATACCTGCCTGTTCCGTGGGCATCTACGCCACCCCCAGATCATCCGTTCGACGGGGATCTGAACCTGTCCGGTGACCGGTCCCTGCATCAGCTGATAAATACAGCCGGATCCCATGGTGGCAGCCAGCGACTGATGGACTGGTTAACGGATCCTGTGACGCCCCCCGGCGAAGTGATAGCGCGGCAGGCTCTGGTTAAAGAACTCATAGATCGACCACTGTTCCGTGACAAACTCACGCTTAACGCGGTGCGGGTTTCAGATGACATGGATCAGAGGTGGGACGGCGACAGCGTGTGCCATTGGCTGAAACGC
>JABIQT010000966.1 GCA_018667995.1 Candidatus Latescibacterota bacterium | reverse complement strand
TTCCTCAGGGTTGGACATAGCGGCGCAAGCCACTGCTACCATTGCGGCGAATTCTATAGATTCCGAGCTACTCGCGCTTGCAGATGATATTGAGGTGATCGACGAATCAAGCGCGCTTCCCAGCCATAGACCTCCACCAAGAATCGATCGCCTGCAACAATCCTTAGAGCTTAATGAAGACCAGGTTAATGCTTTCGAGGCGATCATGGAAGGCGCGAGACTTCTGAGAGATCCGATCATCTCCCAGGTTAGGGATGGAAGTATAACCCGTGATGAGGCACGGATCGAACTCGAAGGTATCAGGAATGAGACAAAGGCCCAGATTGAGGCACTGTTGACACCAGATCAGTTGGCAAAGTTCGAGGATTTACGTGCCCATCACGGCAGACAATTCAGTCGAGAGTCACTTGCCGAAATCTTGAATCTAACCGATAACCAGCAAACAGAGGTTGAGGCAGTTATGCAGGACTTGCACGATCAGATCATGGCGATTCGCGAACAAGTAGAATCCGATGGATTGACGCGTGAGGAGGCCCGAGCGCAGATTCAGCTCATCAGAGAGTCAGAACTCGAGCAACTCAGCGCCATCCTGGATGAGGATCAGCTGACTGAATTCCGGGAATTGTTAAGCCATCGCAGATTTGGGTTCGGCCCTAGAGGATTTGGTCGGGGACCCCGCGGCCAATTCGGGAGACCTGGAATGGTCTGAAGTATATCTGATGCCCACATCTAATATGTATCAATGGCCCGATGCCTCTTCGGTAGCGGGCCATTGTCGTATTGCTTAATTGGATCCGGCCGCATCCACATCAGTTCGATTGAGGATCTGGCGAGGCGTACTCGTCTCACTAAGGGCATTTGATGAGAAGTGCATTCGTGATGCAGATATACAATTTTGTTCACGAGCTAGGTCCGGTGCAGAATCATCTGAGTTTCGCAAGCCCCAGCTGACTATGTAGGAACCAGTCGGGAGATCTATCTCCACCGTCAGACAAGCACACGCTACAGCGCTTGAAAGGGGGTTGGTCTAACTACAGGAAATCGAAATGTGCGAGACCGCGTGCTTCCGCTGAGAGCAGATTCCGTCGCTCTGGCCAGTGCAAAGCGCTATAACAAGAACAGATGTGAGTTAGACTACAGCGTCGAGACAATTCGGCAAGAACACCCGCGACATACGGCCGGTCTGATCCCGATATCGCTCCGTATTCGTTGCCATAAGATAGATGGACACAAATAAGGAGGTTACTATTTATCGAGGGTTTTGACGCACGGGTTAGGTATACTCGCCAGCCTCGCTGCCAGTGAGTACATCCTGAGGACGTACCGGAAAGCCGTTGACGCCCCTCGAACGGTCAAACTGATAGATTCGGTTGGCTTCGTGGCTTGCGAATGCAAAGGACTTCAGCTCACCACCTTCTAGCGCATCCGCTGCCCCAGGATGACGGCAAGCTTCCGTTCCGGCTGTCCGCAGGGCCCCTACGACACTGGGATTGTCGCCTGCCACATTTACCAATTCATTGGGGTCGGCCGCCATATCAAATAGCTGTTCGCGACCTCCATTTGACAGATAGATATATTTCCATCTATCGTCTCTGACCATAATCTTAAAATGGTTGGTGCCGGGTTCGCCGTAATATCCAATCAAGTGGTCCCTCTTGGGTGCACTGCCCTCCAATACGCCTATCAGATCTATCCCATCGCGGGTATCTGTCTCGCCAGCTACATGCGTGGCGATTCCAAACAGATCGGTCAGACATACCAACTCATCACGGACCTCATCTTCTGAAAACCTGGCAGGCCAGCTCATCAGAAAAGGGACGTGAGCTGCCGCGTCAAAGTAACTTTCCTTTTGCCATGCAGTATGATCGCCCAGATGATCACCATGATCAGAGAAAAAACAGATCACCGTATTGTCTGCATCCTCACGGGATTCAACCGCATCAAGAATGCGCCCAAGGCAGGCGTCAATATACGATATCTCACCGTAGTAGCGCGCCTTCAGGACTCGTGACAGGGCATCGTTGATTTCATCGGCCCAAATAATCCGATTCATGAATGGAATCTGCTCATCCATGTGATCGACCGAGAGCGTACCCTTTACTGGATTGGGCATCCGGTCCGGATCATACATTCTGTTGAACGGTACCGGAGGCGCAAAGGGGGGATGTGGACCTATAAAGGAGACGAATCCAAAATACGGTCTCCCATCGTCAGATCCGATTTGTTCCACAGCCCGATCTGCCGCCCAGGATTCTACAGTGAGGTGAGCAGGGAGCGGGCTCACCTGTGGCATGTAGTACATTTCGGTGCGCTCGCCCTGTAATGCTTCGATATAGTCGAACTCAGGATGCTCTCGGGCTATCCAGCCCGCATAGGCATCGCCGGACCGCTGTGAGGAAGAACCGTACAGTTCCTCGCTATGCATTTGCACTTCGTACCCTACATCTTCATCCCAGGGACCTGTGTGAAACTTTCCGACCCCGAAAGTCCGATAACCAGATTTCTGCATGGTACGGGCAATATACTCACCACAGCGCCC
>JABIQT010000602.1 GCA_018667995.1 Candidatus Latescibacterota bacterium | reverse complement strand
GTCTGACGTCGAGCCCGATACTGACATCAATTCCTGATACGCGTTGAGTCCTTCCTAAGTGCCCGACACTGCCCACATCGACGCGATCCTCTTCGATGTATAAAGCTGAGGCTCGGGATAGTGTCATTGTTACTCGAGTGACGAGATTCATAGTGTCAGCCAGGAGTAGCCAGAATCAACCGACTTTGAGGGAAGAATGAGGGACAGGCCCCTCCATGATCAGGTTTGCGAGTTGTTCGATGTGCGCTCGACGCTCCTTCATGTACACTGCGACATATGCATCGGTCACAGTTACACGCTTGTGTCGTAAGGCCTCTTGAGTTTCCGCCCTGCTCACACCAAGACTTTCAAGGATCGATGCGCCCGTCTTACGGAACGTGTGTAAACTGACGGGTCGTACGCCGGCCTTGGTAACAATACTATCCTTGATCTTGTCTGAGTACCAGCAGTGGCCGAGAGGCCTACCGCTGCGAGTTGGAAAAATGATGTCCAAGTCCTGCCAATCAGCCGCATGCCTCAGTCGAATCTCTGCTTGTCGTTTCCGATGCTCTCGAAGAGCGTCAAGCAAGAGACTGGGTACTGGTACCGGCGCCTGACTGCTGGCTGTCTTCGTGGTTGTGAAACCGTGATTGCGACTGTAATTGTCCACGACATTGTAGATCCCCTCATTCTCATCCAAGTGCTTCCATCTCATTGCGACAAACTCACCTTGTCGGAGCATGAGCAGGATGATGGTGAGGAACCGTACCCTCATGGGCTCCGGACAGGCAGCCAGGAACGTCCGGGTTTCTTCCACCGTGTAGGGTGCGTAAGTGCGTGGTGCAGGCTTCTCACGCTCGTCCGGCCAGTTGAACCGCTTCCTCGGCCAGGGATCAAACGTGATCCCCCAATATTCACGCACGTCCTGACCATCCATCGCGTAGTTGAGCAAATCATGCAGTTGCCCCATTGCTCGACGAGCTGTGGAAACGGCCATCGTGTTGCCACCTGCTACTTTGCGTTGCAACAGGCTTCTCTTGAATGCCCTGATGTCGTCGGAAGTTAGTGCTGACACTTTTCGAGATCCCAAGACGGGTGCGATGTAGTTGCTGATCGTCGCACGGTATGTGTCGATCGTGCGCCCTTTGACCTCGGTCTCGACAGAGGCCAGATAATTCTCCGCCAGGTCATGGATAGTGCGAGCTGTTGGTGCAACGCGAGTACCTGCCGCAAGTCCCAGAGTGATCTTGGAGAGTTCCGCTTCGGCACGTTCCCGATAGTCCTTCATGCCCTCGTTGGGCAACCTCGGAAAGTGTTGCTCGACTTGCCTCTTCGCCCCGGGTGGGCGGTAACGGAGATACAAGGCACGGTCCTTCTTACGAATCGAACCACTGCCTCGTGGGCGTCGGTTCTTGGTCATATGTGTCTCCTTTCATGAACCACAATCTAGTTGACGAGCGGATCAGCGGCTAGGATTTGTCACCCGCAATGTCTCCATGAATGCGAGAAGCTCATCGGTTCGTATCCGCACGCGGCCATTGTTACCATCGCCCTTGAAGCTGGGGAGTTTGCCCTCGTCAATCAGCTTGCGCAGATACGATTCTGAATATCGAGTTTCAGCGGCCGCCTCAGCGATCGTTAGAAAGAGAGTCTTCCCTACGACTTGAGTCGTGATCTCAACCGTTCCAATGTGAACATTCGTATCCATCAACTAGGCAGTAGTCTTGTGAGTCTGGTGAGTGATGTGGGCCTCCGGCTTGAATCACATATTGTCAAGTTGCGAAACCTACACGGGAGAACACATACATAAGACTCATAACACTCACTCATCGGCATTGGCCAGGCGGTAAACTGAGGCGCGCTGTTTCTTTCCAGCAGCCTCGATCTGGACGGTCCCGGAAGAGAGGGAGAAGCGCCTGTCTACGCCTTTCGATAGAGCATCACCAAAGTGAATCCGCCTTGACTGCTCGCCTCCATTACCAAGCTCGCAGGGAGGATCTACGAATTCGAGAAGAGCCCAAAGGTCTTTTGAGAAGACTTCCTCTTCTCCAAATTCCTTCCACCACGCCTCCACGAACCCGCCCCACTGCGCGCTTTCTCGATCTGCTCTTCCGTAGAATTTGGCTCGATTCTCGAGAAAGCCATCTACACCGGCCACCGTCAAGATTCCACCCATGACGGATGCCCAACGTTCGTAGGAGCCGAGTGACTCTGTTCCAGAAGGCTTCCCTGCGACGAACCACGCGCGAAGTAGTGTGATTCCCGCGTGCAGCAACTCAGTTCGATGCTTGTGCACCCACACTTGCAGCTGGGGGTGCCGGAAGCCGTCCCTCTCCCATGGTCGCTCAGATTTCGGATCGATTCTGAT
>JABIQT010000125.1 GCA_018667995.1 Candidatus Latescibacterota bacterium | reverse complement strand
TCTATGATGTCGACCTTGCTGTCAGATAGGCCAGGCACCCGACTGCATACGGTCCCGCTCGGCGATCAGCAGATTAATCCAGTGCTTCAAATAAAAACCGTGATCGTGCCAGGTCCTGCCACTGACCAGGTTGCCGTCGATCACACAAGCTTCATCCACAAACGTGCCGCCACAGACTTCCAAGTCGAATTTGCATTTAGGAACCGTGGCCATTCTCCGGCCACGGACTACATCTGCGCGCGCCGGTATTTCGACACCGTGGCAGACGCTAGCTATGGGTTTTTCCTGTTCAAAAAAGTACTTTGTGATACGAATCAGATCCGGGTCGTCGCGAATGTATTCGGGAGCACGTCCTCCGGAGAAAAAGATGCCGGCATACTTCTCAGGTTTGACATCACGAAAAGCGATCTCGGCCTCGATCGAATAACCTTTTGTCTCTTCAGTGATATCCCATCCGTCCGGCACCTCATGAAGCACCATCTGGTAACGACGGCAATCCGGCGCTGCTACGACAGGTTTGAATCCATCTTCCTGCAGGCGGAATATGGGATACAGGGTGTCCATCGTTTCGACTGCATCACCTACGATGATCAACACTTCAGAGACAGGGCTTTCCATAAATACTCCTCAGATACAATCTAATTTATCTGTGCGGCCACGACCTTTTTATTGGGGAACTCGCGCGCCATGGATTTGGGTGAAATATCAAGTACGGTTGGTCTGGTTAGTACGACGTTAGTCGGTGCGAATCCTGCTGCGCTCCGAGTGGGGAATACCGTGTCGCCGGAGCTTTCGTCGATGTATCCAAATCCAATATCAGCCTGTACAGCCACGGCGTAAGACTCCGGTGGTAGCCCTACGACAATGGTGGTGTCCGAGAGGGCTCCGGTTCCCAACACCGAGACGGTAGCGCTTACGGACGGAGAGGTAAAGGTTAGAAGGTATGAGAACGTGGTAAACTGCAGTGATGGAGGCGCTATGGTCCAGGCGACTCGAATTCCGGCAATGTTAGCGCCACTGGTTCCAGCCACGGAATCTCTTACTGAAGATACGCTCGTTGGCTGAGGGGCGTTTCGCCCGATGTCGCCGGAATGGAAGGCCGTACCACCACCCACGACGAAATTGTAGCGCTTCATGGTACCATAACCTGTGGGTGAATCCGCCTGACGTGACGTCTCAATGATATAAGTACCTGCGGGCACGTCCGTGAGCGCGTATGATCCATCAGGACCAGTGGTGGTGGACCGGGTAGAATCCCCAGACAGGGTCACCGTAAATCCGCCAGCAGGAATGTTGGCCGGCGCGTTGCCAGAGTTGAACAGTGCATCTTCCCACACTGTGACTTTTCCAGATACGATGCCAGGTGACAGCAGGCCTTCCGGTCCCGTTGAACCCTTGCATGCGCTTAGAATCATGAAACTGAAAACAGCGAGGCAGAACCCCTTCTGTGACACTGTAAAAACACCCTTCGCCATGTACTGCCTCCGGAGCATGTTCATTCGCTAAGATATGTAAAGAACTGCAGTGCTTACGCTGTGCCGATCCATTCGATGGCAATGTAAATTGCAGCGTACCTATTGGCAACGTATTCATAGGTCAAAAGAGACCAAATCCGAAATAGTACCGAATGTTATCGATATTTTGACCGGTTGCCAGACCCAGGTTTCTCCTGCTCCGCTCCGTGATGTCTGTTAGTGGCATGGCCACCTGAAAGTAAGCCGTCATTGGCACACGGTAGAAGGAGAATACCTGCATCTTGAGCTCGGCACCTACACTGTGGAGGATTCTGCTAGTTTTCAAGGCGTCGTTGGTCAATGTTTCAAAATTCCACGTGGTTCCGCCCTCCCAGAACGTACTGAAATAAAGATTGTTAAGATACAAAAAGGGGACACTCTTGTGGATTTTGGGGATGATGGGCATGGTATATGAAACGCGCCAGAACGCGGCTTTGCTGCCGGACAGCGTAAAATACGGGTAGCCGCTGAGGGTACCTCTGCCTCCCATGTACATACGCAATGGCCAGTAGAAACCCC
>JABIQT010000126.1 GCA_018667995.1 Candidatus Latescibacterota bacterium | reverse complement strand
GAAGGTGTTACCGACATGAAAACCCGGATGCCTCGCATGCCTTCACGTTCCACCAATGTGAGGGGCTTTATGTGGACCGCGGTGTCACGTTGGCGAACCTGAAAGGTGACCTGACATATTTTGCCCGGCAGCTATTCGGACAGGATGTTCAGGTGCGATTTAGACCCGACTTCTTTCCGTTTACGGAGCCCAGTGTGGAATATTCATTCTCCTGCCCCTATTGCGGGCAGTCTGGTTGTTCCGTGTGCAAAGGTTCGGGCTGGATTGAAATCGCAGGTGCTGGCATGGTGGATCCGGCCGTATTTGATTTCGTACGATATGATCCTGAGGAATATACCGGCTATGCCTTTGGTATGGGTTTGGATCGGTTGGCAATGATCAAATATGGAATAGAGAGCGTTTCGCTGCTTCTTGAGAATGACTTAAGATTCATAGAACAAGGATAGATAGAAAAATGCTCGTTAAGGTACCATTGTCATGGTTGCAGGACTACTGCGACATTCCATGGTCGGCACAGGAATTGGCGGACAGGTTAACGATGAGTCTGCTTGAGGTCGACGAAATTCTCACTATGGGCATTGACTACGACAAAATGGTCGTTGGTGAAGTCCTCACAGCTGAGAAACATCCCAATGCCGATCGTCTCAAGCTCTGCACTGTAGATGTGGGCAGCGATCACCTGGATATCGTATGTGGCGCGCCCAACGTGGAGAAAGGCCAACGCGTAGCTATCGCAATGATTGGTGCTATCGTCGCTGGTGACTTAAGAATCAAACGCTCAAAAATCCGGGGGATAGTGTCTTACGGCATGATCTGCTCTGAGGCAGAACTTAACCTGTCTCCCGAGGCAGATGGTATCATGGTGCTTGATTCAGACATTCCCATAGGTAGCCCTCTGAAAGATGTACTCGGTTCTGCTGAGACCGTTCTGTCCGTAGATGTTGGGACAAACCGACCTGACTGTCTTGCCTTTACAGGGGTTGCCCGCGAAGTGGCCGCATTGACCGGAAAGAGTTCTGCTCTGCCGTCCGGTTCACTTGAGGAGACGGGCGCCCCCATTGAGACGCTTGCAACGGTCGCAGTAGAGGACCATGCCGATTGTGTCCGATTCGTAGGACGAGTGATATCCAACGTGCAGATAGGACCGTCCCCTCTTTGGATGTCAAGACGATTGGCCGCAGCTGGTATACGTGCCATTAATAATGTCGTGGACGTCACCAACTACGTCATGTTGGAGATGGGACAGCCGCTACACGCCTATGATCTTGATACACTGGCGGGCAATGAAATAAACGTTCGTCGTGCAGAGCAGGACGTCCCTTTTACAACGCTTGACGGTACGGACCGAAAACTAACCCCCGAAATGTTGATGATTGCTGACAGAGATCAGAATATCGGCTTGGCGGGTGTAATGGGCGGCCTGAATACTGAGATCACCGAGGGAACCACTCGGGTGTTCCTCGAGGGGGCATGCTTTGATGCTGTCAGGGTGCGCAGGAGTGCAAAATTGGCAGGTCTCAGTACGGATGCCTCCCAAAGATTTGAGAGGGGCATGGATCCGGAGCTGCAGAGCTATGCCGTAGACCGAGCAGCACAACTGATTGCCGAACTTGGGAATGGCTCTATCGCCACCGGCCGCATTGATGTACGAAAGACTTCGGAGCCGACTCCTACCGTTATTCTTCGGCCAGATAGGGTCAATGCCCTCCTTGGTACGAATATACTGCGCCAGGATATGATCATTGCACTCGAAACGCTTGGTTTCGTGGTCCGTGCCACCGAGGCACTCGAGGTGGAAGTTCCCTCATTCCGACGGGACGTCTCGCGAGAAGCGGACCTAATCGAGGAGATAGCCCGGTTATATGGGTACGACCGTTTGGAACCGGTGATGTCGCAGCCCCATCCACCTGATTTCCGGAAACCTGATGTGGCCCGTGAACAACGCCATCTCCGCCAACGTCGGTTTGATAAGGTGACATCTGGTCTACGGGGCTCGCTTGCCGGGGTCGGATTCTCCGAAGTGTTGACACACAGCTTTGCCAGTCCCGAAGATCTACGAATCGTTGACGGGAGTCGCTCTTTTGTGGAAGTGGATAACCCGATCAGTAGAGAATATGCCGTAATGAGGACCTCTTTGGCTGCAAATATACTCAATCTGATTCGGTGGAATGCCAACAGGAAGGCCAGAAATATCAGAGTGTTTGAAATTGGTAAAGTGTTTGAACCTAGCGAATCCGGGCCGCTTCCGGTGGAGTCATTACAGATGTGTGCGGCGATGACCGGTAATCGTGCTCCGCCTCACTGGGGAAATACGGAACAGGCCCTGGACTTCTTTGATATTAAAGGAATTGTCGAGTCTTCTCTTGAGGCGTTCCCCCTTGACAAGGTTAATTTGGTGCCTTATGATGAATCACATCATTTTCTTGCGCCCGACGTTGCAGCCACAGGGCTAATTGGTGGCCAGAAAATTGTGAGCTATGGCCTTGTGTGTCAAGAGGTTCTGAAACATTTTGAGATTAATGAACCGGTGTGGCTGTATGTACTAAATTGTGAGGTCCTATTGGGCTCGGAAGAGGCGGGGCGGTCTTATCACGCTCTCCCGAAATTCCCTGCGGTAGAACGGGATCTTGCGATCGTCGTATCTGAAGACGTGAACCACCAGGAAATATCAGATATTCTTTGGGATACCTGTGGCAGCTTGCTTGAGTCCGTAGAGTTATTCGATGTTTACAAGGGCAAGCAAGTACCTTCCGGTAAGAAGAGTCTAGCCTATGCTCTGCGG
>JABIQT010000681.1 GCA_018667995.1 Candidatus Latescibacterota bacterium | reverse complement strand
GGCGTACCCACAATCACGCGCCAATGCAGCTACTTGATCAAAATCCTTGCCGATATCTTCTGCAAAATGCGCATCGGACGCCGTAGTTATCGGGATACCACGCCTGGCGAACGCCTTCATGAGTGGCTGTTCCGGATAGAGTCTCCCTACAGGTTTCCTGAGCCCTGCTGAACTGATCTCAACGCAGAGGCCCGGCTGTGAAGCTACGCTATCCGCCAGTTCCTCGTACAAGCCCGCCATATCCATCTCTGGCAAATGCCCCATCACCTTGATCAAATCAGGGTGAGACATGGAGTCAAAGAACCCCGTCTTTACCGCCTGACTGAGTAGTCGGAAGTAATCTCTATAGGCATCGTCCACCCGACGTGTATCCCACTCATGTTTATGTTCAGAGAGGTCAAATCCCCAGTCGCCAATCCAGTGCACAGATCCCAAAACAAAATCAAACGGATAGCCCTTAACTACCCGCTCAATGATGGCTTCTTTACCTTCGACGAAATCCATCTCGATTCCGACCTTTACCGGTAGCCCTTCTTTCTGCGCACGCTGCAACAGATCGACATAGGTATCCATGTCATAGAAGCACTTATCGACGGACCAGGGCTGCTCGACAATTTCGCGGGCAGCGGTAAAATGGTAAATGTGCTCGGTGATAGCGAACTCATCGACGTTTGCTGCCCTGGCTGATTCAGCAAAGCTACGGATTGTATCTAAAGGATCGCTACCTGAAGGCCGCGTGTCTGGCGTTCGTCCAAATGGATAGTAATTCTCAACATGCATGTGGTAGTCAATCATACAAGGGTTCCTCCCGCCCCCATGATATACGAGGACCATTCGAAAATCAAACGAATTCTCACGATCGGGCACCGTCTTGACACACCTGAAAATACGGGCTATCTTACGACCGAAATGTGACGCGATATGAAAGAGCCACTAT
This sequence comes from Candidatus Latescibacterota bacterium, assembly GCA_018667995.1. Classification (GTDB taxonomy): domain Bacteria; phylum JAAXHH01; class JAAXHH01; order JAAXHH01; family JABIQT01; genus JABIQT01. The sequence goes on along the minus strand of JABIQT010000681.1, from coordinate 2,899 downwards.
CTTAGAAAGAGTTGCCGTGCCGCACGTAATTATCGCCGGGCCCTGCCGGGTAGCATCATACTACGATTCCTTTGAGCCGCTGAGTAAGACAGACGGTAATTCCATCCAGAAAACCCGATCCTGTTTTATCAATTCCGACCGCGATGAAGTTTTGATGGACTGCATCGTTGTGGAAGGCGGACGCCCACAGAACTTCTTTGTCTCACTGCTCCAGCGGGAGGATGGTATTCTCGTACGGCTACTGCCCCTGACCGATCCTGAAAAGACGGACGGTATTCGTCGGTTGTTGGTGGCAATCAGCAGCCAAATCATCGACAGCCATCCGGACAACGTCCTGAGCCATACCAATTTACAGACATATTTTGATGGGGACTTTTCGTGACTGAGCGTACTCCCCACTTGGCTGAATCAATCGAGTTTCGGATCAGTGACCTCGGTGTCAGTATTGATTGGTCTTCCATGTTCGGCAACGAAAACCCCGTGGAAGTGGAAATCGGCTGCGGTAAAGGGCGATTCACTATTACATCAGCAGAGACGTTTCACGATGTCAACTATGTAGGCATCGAGCGAGCACCGCATTATTTCCGATTGATGAAGGAACGCGTCGCCAAGAGAGGCCTTGGCAATGTACGTCTCTTGATGGACGATGGCGGCTATCTCGTTGAGAAGTTCATTGCTGATCAATCGGTATCAGCCTACCACATATATTTCCCGGATCCATGGCCAAAGAAACGGCATCGTAAGCGGCGCCTGATAAAACCAGTATTTATCGACCAAGTCGTTCGAACGCTCATTGAAGGCGGAACACTCGATATAGCGACGGATTATGAGCAGTATTTCGATGAAGCAACGGAATTCTTGAACGGCACTGCCGCCCTCAAAAAGATGGACATGCTTCCAGAGCGTGTCCGTACACTGGGAACTGGGATGACGAATTTCGAGGTGAAGTATGTCGCTGAGGGCCGTGAAATATACCGTGCGGGATACCAAAGACGCTGAATGAACTGTAGGATTTTGCCAATAAAGGAGAAATGAATGCTTCAATTGGGCCACCCGGCACCGAATTTTACGATGGCCTCGGACCAGGGCAACGATGTGTCGCTCAAGAATCTGCGCGGCTCGACCGTGGTGCTGTATTTCTATCCAAAAGATGACACGCCAGGCTGCACTACGGAGTCATGCGATTTTCGCGATCAACATACAGAGTTCAAGCACAAAGGCGCGCAGATCTTTGGCGTGAGCTGTGATGACATAACATCACACAAGAAATTCTCAAGCAAGTTCTCGCTGTCGTTTCCCCTCTTGAGCGATCCGGACAATTCGGTATGCACATCATACGGAGTCTGGAAGGAAAGAGAAATGAACGGCCGCAAGTACATGGGCATTGAGCGCACTACGGTCGTGATCGACGGCGAGGGAAACGTGGCCAGGATCTATCCAAAAGTCAATGTCCCGGGGCATGCTGCGGAGGTCTTGAAGGAGCTATAGATTCCGAGAAGACTATTAGGCCAAGAGGGCAGCGAAATGCTCAGTCGACATAAAGTTGGCCGCAGGTCCGGGGAACGTGCATAGCGCCCTCTCCGGATAGCGCACCAAACTGGTCGGGATTCTCACGGTGATCAACCGACCGCTTCGATTGACTGAAGAATCCCGCGCATGTGCCCTACACAGAATGCAATATACTCGCGCCCTGCTTCCCCATCAGTAGGCAGTTTCATAATGTGGTCGTAGTCTATGGCTCCATCGTAGCCAATATCGTGGAGAGCCCGAGCGACCCGGTACATGTTCAAATCTCCGTCATCGGGTATGACCTCGGAATATCCCATGGAATCAGGTATGGTGTTAATTACATTCCTAAAGTGCACGTGGAAGATCTTTCCTTGTTTCCCGAAGTGCCTAATGCCGGCAAAGATATCCTCCCCTGATTCATATCGTGTACCCACACAAAACGTCATCCCGTTGTTCGGCGAGCGAACCTCTGTAAATAGCCTGTCAAATGCCGCAAAATTGTAGAGTATCTGAGGGGATCCGTGTATACTAGGGACGGGCGGATCATTTCCGTGCATAGCTATCCGAACGTCATTAGCGTCTGCAACGGGCATCACGCTCCTGAAGATGCTCAGGGTGCGCTCCCATAGCTGCTCATGAGACGGTGCTCCATCTATGGGCGGATCGTCCAGTGCATCGCTGAGGTCCACCTGCAGGTGCCGGTAGCCACCGCGCCCAACAGGCCATTCATGTCGACTGCCCGGAAAACCGGGACATTGCGCCGCCTGAAAACACTGAATACCCATCACAGGAAATCCAATTGCACCGCATAGCTCTGCGTTTACACTCAGATTCTCGAGCTCCTGCTCTGACCCCTCTATACCCAGAAAGGTATTAATATAGTCCCGGTTAAGGGTATTCGCCCGTTCGACGCGCAATCCAACCTTGTCGAGAATCTCGGCGACGTACTCCAGACCGGCACGGTTGGCTCTACCTCCATGCTCCGAATATCCTGGGCAGATATCCAAGGTAATGTCCACACAGTCGACCCCAATCTGTTTCAAAAAACTGAGATCGGCCGGCCTATTGAGCCAATCGGGACTGATTCTCGTGCCTATCTTCATCATTCGACAACTCCAATCTGGGGCAGTGATCACGGACTTTTCATGGATCGAATGGGAGTCGCGGATCCCGCCTCACTCAGACACGAGTTCGTCTCTGGATTGTAGACTTGATCCTAACGCAGAGCTGCCACTATTATCGTTTGTAACGATGCAATCTACCGGCCGAGAATAACAAAAGGAATAATCATGGAAGAATGGACTTTTGTGCACGTGACTGATATCCATGTCGGTTCGCCCGATTCTTTTCGTTTCGCTCCAGCATGGAACGAAAATTGGAAGACCGCACG
>JABIQT010000127.1 GCA_018667995.1 Candidatus Latescibacterota bacterium | reverse complement strand
CTGCTAGTTGTCTCGGCCGCGGGAGGATATAGGCCGAGACTCCGACATTGCGGATGTTCCCCTGTGTGCTAGACAATCCAGCGCCAGGTCGATAGTCTCCGGCAAAGTGGATGTCTCCATTCCCGTCTTCACCCCTGCAAGCATCAAAATCCTCCCCCTTCCTGCTCCAACTCGTATACATTACTCCCATAGCCACGTCCGCAGTAACCCGTTCTACGATCCCCTGTCGATCACATCCCAGCTGTAAGCCCATTGTCCGGACCAGTCGCGGATTGATCCGGGGACCGAAACAGGAGCTCAGCATGACGGACCGAATTCCGCCTCACGCACCCGAATTATATCGTAATAACGGCTACTATCTGTACCATGAACCCGTACTCGCCGACAGGACCTTCAAACGACTCCGAATGATCTTCGAGGAACTTCTTGCTCAGCGTGGTGACAAACGGCCCGATGAGCTGGATGTCCCACACTTCAAAGAACCTCGTTTGCTCGAATTCCTGCTTGCCGGCGAGGTGGTCGATCTCGTCGAACCGTTTATCGGTGAGGATATCGGTCTGTGGTCGAGTCATTTTATCTGCAAAGAGCCACGCACGGGACGTGCCAGCCCCTGGCACGAAGATTCATACTATTGGAAAGGCCGCTTTCATTCCTTCCCTTCCATTGTGACCATATGGCTCGCCCTCGACAAGAGCGATCGGGAAAATGGCTGTATGAAGGTAATTCCTGGCACCCACATTGACGCCGACAGTCAATATGAAGATGTGGACCGGGCCCGAAACACGTTTGGTTCAAGGATTCGGGATGTAGATGAGAAGAAGTCCGTGTACTTTGAATTGGAACCCAATGAGTGCTCCTTTCACGATTCAAGGCTCATCCATGGGGGTGATGCCAATCTGAGCAACCGACGGCGATGCGGCTATACCATGCGGTATTTCTCGCAGCATATGGCATACAATCAAGACTTCGCGAGAAATAACACGCACCGCCTGTGGCACTGCCGCGGCAAGAATCCACACAACAATCCCATGGAGAACTAGAAGATGGACGCGCTGATGCAATCTGCTGCACAACGGGCATTGCAATACCTCGAAAAGCTGAATTCACGGTCCGTAGCGCCGGCACCGGCTGCGCTGAAAGATCTATCTAAGCTTGACTATGCGTTGCCAGAAGGCCCCGCACCGGCAGGCGAGGTCCTGTCGGAGTTGGATGATATTGGCTCACCCGCTACTACGGCCAATGCTGGAGGTCGCTACTTCGGTTTCGTTACCGGTGGCGCACTGCCCGCTACGCTCGCCGCCAACTGGCTGGCCGGCGCCTGGGATCAGAACGCCTTCAGTGTGCTCACCTCGCCGGCGGCGGTAACCATAGAGAACATCGCTTTGGGGTGGGTTCTTGACGCACTGGATCTTCCCGAGGATTGTGGCGGCGCATTTGTAACGGGCGCGACTATGGCTAACTTTACAGCACTGGCCGCTGCCCGGCACCACGTGTTGGCTGCTGAGGGCTGGGACGTAGATGCAGACGGACTGTTCGGCGCGCCACCCATCACGGTCGTTGTGGGAGAGGAAGTGCACCCGACATTGCTCAAATCACTGGGCCTTCTGGGCCTCGGGCGCCAGCGTGTCGTGAAGGCGCCGGTCGATGATCAGGGCCGGATACGTGTGGATACGTTTCCAGTACTGACCGGGCCGACCATCGTGTGTTTGCAGGCCGGCAACGTCAACACCGGTGCCTTCGATCCGGTAGGTCAAATCTGCGGGCGCGCCCATGACGTGGGAGCTTGGGTGCATGTGGATGGCGCCTTCGGCATCTGGGCCGCGGCTGCACCAGAACGTGCGCATCTGGCAGCAGGTGTTAACCAGGCGGATTCGTGGGCAACGGACGGGCACAAGTGGCTCAATGTGCCGTACGATTGCGGCATAGCTATGGTACGTCATTCAGAGGCACTCCGGGCTGCCATGTCAATTACTGCAGCCTATCTCCCGGACGAAGCGACTCGGGAACCGATGCACTACACCCCCGAAGCATCTCGACGTGCCAGGGGCATCGAAGTGTGGGCGGCCTTGCGTAGCCTCGGCCGGTCGGGACTCGCCGATCTGGTGGAAAGAAACTGTCGTCTCGCAGCTCGCTTCACGGACGCGTTTCGGACTGACGGCATCACTGTCCTCAACGAGGTGGTGCTGAATCAGGTACTGGTGAAATTCGGCGATACCGGACGGACCAAAGAGATCATTCGACGCGTGCAGGAAGATGGAACCTGCTGGTGCGGGGAAACAGTATGGCAGGGACACACTGCCATGAGGATCAGCGTCTCATCCTGGAAAACAACGGAAACCGACGTGGATGAGAGCGTAACCGCCATCCTGAGAATCGTCCATGAGAGTAGATGAGATGGTCTATTCATTATGGATGGGAGACTATGACGCATGGTCATAGATGGCTGTCAGGAGCAAACGATTCCACTTCGAGAAATATGGCTTGACGTGCCACAAGTGGAAGGCCAGAATACCCTATGGATCGGCACCTGGACGCATGACTCTAAATCGTAAGAAAAAGCACTTCCTGCGATTTGATTGAGTGGTCCGGGAAGGTTGCCGACGACCCTATTCCAAACCCCATAGTCGGGATTGAACAGAAAGCGACACGCATTCCCGTTAGCCTGCAACGGGGTTAGCGAGCGGGCTTTCAGATATTACTCGTCAAAGACGAGGTTCCTCATTGTAGAAGATTCCCCTCAGCTTGCTGCGGGGAGGATTCAATCTTGAT
>JABIQT010000716.1 GCA_018667995.1 Candidatus Latescibacterota bacterium | reverse complement strand
CGATCTTATACCACGGCGTCGAGTCACCGCTGAGTGGCTACAGTGGCGGGGAGATCGACCTGACAGTCGTACGTGAGAACACCGAGGGAGAATACTCTGACGTGGGTGGTCGTATTTACCAGCAGACTGAAAACGAGGTCGCCGTGCAGACCTCCGTCTTTACACGGAGGGGCACAGAACGAATTATTCGCTACGCCTTTGAATTGGCGCGCCAGCGGGACAAGAAGAACAAGGTAACTTCCATCACTAAGTCAAATGCCCAGGGATATAGCATGGTCTTCTGGGACGAGGTATTCGCATCTATCGCGGCCGAGTATTCAGATATCTCCTCCGACTCCCTTCTGGTGGACGCTGCAAGCATGGATTTCATTCGGCGTCCCTCCAGCTTTGATGTCGTCGTGGCCTCCAATCTGTTCGGCGACATTCTGACCGACATATCGGCCATCATAGTGGGCAGCATGGGGTTGGCTCCCAGCGCGAACATCAATCCTGCTAGAAACGCTCCGTCCATGTTCGAGCCGGTGCATGGTTCCGCCTTCGAATTAATTGGAAAAGGCGAGGCGAATCCATTGGCCACCATTATAGCAGGCGCCATGATGCTGGAATTCCTTGGCGATTCCGCCGCTGGCACACGAATTCGCCAGGCCGTGGCAGATAACCTGCGAGAGCGTGCTGTGCAAACCCCAGATCTCGGTGGCACCGCATCTACCAGGCAAGTAGGTGATGACATCGCCCGGCGGATTTCAGGCTGAGCCGCGCGGCGCCAGCCTGATTCCCATGCAAACCTCCCAATTTACCACCAACGATCTCCGTACCCTATCCCTCTGGTTACTCGCAGCGGTTATCGGTCTTTACGTTGCCGTTCAGTACCACGACCAGGCCTTTCCTTCCGCCTCCATCGAATTCAAGATCTCACGATCCGATGCTGAAGCGCAGGCCATGGCGTTTCTCAGACAACAGGACTTCGCACCAGAAACCTACCGTGCCGTCACCGTATTCGACTATGATGACCATGCCAAAGTCTATCTGGAGCGGGAACTTGGGCTGGCCCGGGCAGATTCGGTCATGCGCCAGGATGTCTCTATCTGGCGCTGGCGCTCTCGCTTCTATCGTCCGTCGGAGCAGGAGGAATTCTCAGTATCTCTTAGTCCAGGGGGTCAACTTGTTGGATTCAATCATGAAATTGAAGAGGCACGCGAAGGTCTCTCACTGGATCAGATTAGTGCCCGGAAGATCGCGGAATCCTTCCTTACAGAGCATCGTGACCGAGACCTCTCAGAATACCAACTGATAGAAGGAGACACCCGAGAGAGGGCAAATCGGACCGACCATTCTTTCACCTGGGAGCGGCGGGAATTCCAGGCAAAGGAGGCCACGGCCAGGATCGCGATTACTGTGCAGGGCGACCGCGTCGGTCACTATTCCGAATTCCTGAAGGTGCCGGAGGCATGGCGCCGCGACTATGCACAGTTGCGATCGCGGAATATGTTGATGCAGGAGGTCACGCAGAGCGCCTTCTTCGCCATCATCCTGGCCATGCTCGTAATGCTTGTGATCGGCCTGGGCAGGCGCCGACTGACCTATCGATTTGGTGCGCAGTGTGGAGGTGCGTTGGCCCTCTGTTCTCTGGCATTGACGCTCAATACGTTGCCGCTCGCCTTCGTCCAGTACGATACAACCCAATCTCTGGGCAGCTTTTACAGCTCCTTCATCTTCGGGGCCCTGGTCAGTGCCTGCGGCTGGCTGGTATATATCACTCTGGCTGGTGCCGTGAGTGTCTCCGCCTATCGATCGGAACTGCCCGAGAAAATAGCACCTGAGTTTCTTGTAAACCGAGAGACGCTTCGATCGAAGGAGTACTTGATGTCCTGCCTGGTGGGGTATCTGATCCCGCTCATTATGCTGGGCTACATTACAGGCTTCTACGTAATTGGCGCCGACTACGGCGTCTGGTCACCAACGGCTATATCCTACACGGATCTTGCCAGTACGGCGTTGCCCTGGCTCTATCCTCTGACTATCGGTCTGATGGCATCTATTTCGGAGGAGTTCATTTTCCGAATGTTTGCCATTCCCTTCCTGAAGCGACATCTCAAGTCCACCTTCCT
>JABIQT010001120.1 GCA_018667995.1 Candidatus Latescibacterota bacterium | reverse complement strand
GTGGTAGTCGATGCCATGCGGGCCGCCATTACGCCCAACACCAAACTCATATCCTTTACCCACGTGTCCAATACTACGGGACTACTGATGCCAGCTAAGGCGCTTTGTGCTGTCGCCCGTGAGCGTGGCATCTTTGTACATGTCGATGGAGCCCAGAGCTTCGGCGCTTTGAAGGTAGATCTGCACGATATGGGCTGCGATTCCTATTCGGGCAGCGCCCATAAATGGTTCATGGGGCCAAAGGAGGCGGGGATTTTATACGTTCGCCAAGCCCAGCAGGAGCAGGTCTGGCCAAGCATCATAAGTGTTCCCTATCGTGATGACGTGGTCGGCGCTCGGAAATACGAAGCACTTGGACAACGGGACGATGCGGCGGTATCTGCAATGGGACGTACGGTCGACTTCCATAACATGCTCGGTGCCGAGCGTGTTGAGGCCCGAATGCGCCAGGTAGCAGTCGCCCTTAAACAGGGACTAAGTGAAATCCCGGGTGTGACCTTCTCAACCTCTATGGATCCGGCTCTCTCTGCCGGAGTGGTCATATTCAAGCCCGGTGATGCGGATTCTCGAAAGATGTTTGCACGATTGTATTCCGACTATCAGATTGCCGGGGCCGGTATGGGCCCCAATATCCGCCTCTCGCCGCATATCTACAATACCATAGCTGAGGCGGAACGCGCCGTTGTTGCTGTGGCTGAACTCATGAGCGGTGTATAATACCGCGTCGCTGTATTCGAAAAGGGCATGACAATGAATCCGTTGTCATGCCCTTTTTACTTCGTACCTTTGTGATCCTTAGTCAGAGCAATATTGCAGTCCGTTCCGGATTCTCGTAAGTGGACGGTGCCCTGCCCCACGAAATAGAGCGATCCTGCAAGTCCAAACGTTCATCTCAGGCAGTGGCCTGACTGTGCAGCAATTGAGCCATTCTATATAGATTACTGAGGTGTTGAACTGAGTTTATCCCCAGACACTATTGATCATGCCATCGAGCGTGCACAGCATCGCCTACTGAGCAAAACCTATTCGTCTGGCAATTGGTCAGGTCGTCTCCGAGGCGGTGGGCGGGTCGAGTCAGAATATCTCCTCCTTCTCCATATACTTGGTCAGGAGAAGGAATCTGTGGTCGGCCAACTTGTAGATTCGGTGAGGTCATTGCAGACGGACACTGGTGCCTGGTCGGCCTGGTCGGGTGGTCCAGACGATCTGGACGCCACGGTAACGTCCTATCTGGCATTGAGGATTTCAGGCACTGGCAGCGAGGACATAACCCTTCGTGCCGCGGCCAAATTCGTCGAGCAAAATGGAGGTATAGGAGGCACCGATCCATTTACCAGGTGTCTCGTAGCTCTCATGACGGGCAATTCCCCAAGAACGAACCCTGGATTCCTTCCCGAGATGCTCCTCCTGCCGCCCTGGCTTGGAAACCACTACAACGACCATCCCGCATGGGCGCGTGTGATAGCGTTGCCGACATCTGTGACCCTGGCAGCTCACGCGACCGACCGGCTCCCGGTATCGGTGAATCTGGACGAGTTGGATCTTTCAGCCGGGTTTCGGCGTGGAGCAGCTTCTGCCTCAAGTCTATCCCATGTTACATCCAGCGTCATGCGGTTACTTGATCGGATGGGAGTTCGTCCCTGGCGGCAATCGGCTCTACGGGCATCAAGGGAATGGCTCTTGGATCGGTCCTCCGGAAGCGACGGGCCTGGCGCCTCGGCGCTTGCGCTAGTCCGTTTGATGATAGCGCTGACAGCGGCCGATGAAAGTCCGGATGCCGCCAACACGACACGAGTACTGCAGACATTGAATGAGTTGATCTGGGAGGACGCGGGTCAAGCGATAGTAGCGCCGGAAGAGATCTCTGTCTGGGATACCGCGAATGTGCTCAATGCGCTCAGTACTTCCGGGATGGATTCCCAGTCGAATCGCGTTCTGAAAGCAGCATCCTGGCTTCTTGATCAAGAGGTGCAGGACCAGGGCGAGTGGCAGATAAGGAATCCCAATGTACGCGCGAGCGGTTGGTCCCGATCACGGGCCGGAAGACATTACCCTGATGTGGCGAATAGCGGGTGTGTCCTGACCGCCCTCCAGTACCTGCGAGATGATCAGGACGACGACGCCGTACCCCAAGGCGGTAGACAATCGTTGGCAGGATCAGAGCTATTGGACGCCGCACTACTCGCTGCTGCCACCCAGCGTGGTCTGGCCTGGATTCTCAGCATGCAGAATGGCGATGGTGGCTGGAGTTATTGGGACAAGGTGCCGAAGAAAAATCCCGAGCCCGCATCTGCCCTTGCTGGGCTCTCCTCGTCTGTGGACGGAAGTGCCGCGGAGCCAACGGCTCTGGCATTGTCAGCCTTGCGAGGCTTCGGATATGGAAAGGGGGCGCCGGCTGTGGAGAAGGCACTGCAATACCTTCTTGGTAGTCAGAACGAGAGCGGTATGTGGGATACCCCTGACTGCAATGACGTGACCTATGTGACCTGTCGTGTCCTTCAATCTCTGAGAGGGATACGTGACGAGACCGTGCATGCCAGCAGGATCAAGGCATCACATAGGCTCGTCGGTCAGGGCAATTCTGATGGTGGATGGGGACAAGGAGTCCAGGCAGTAAGCAATCCACAAAGCACGTCCTGGGCCGTCATGGGGCTTTTGTGCGGTGAAGGCAGTCACCAGGCATCGGTGGACGGAGGCATCAATTACCTGATTCGAGAGCAGAAATCCGACGGCTCGTGGACTGCCGATTCGTGCCCAGCACCGAGAGCGCCCGGACTTGTATCATACACGAATGACCTGGCTTCCATCTATTATCCCCTCATGGCTTTGGGCGAATATCACCGTACGCCCAGCGAATAATTGGGGATGCAGTCTGTTCGTGCAGGGGTCTCTGGAATGCAACGAGCATTCATCCTGGAGTCGTCTGGAATCTCAGTTTTCATTGATCTTGAGACTCTCTACTGGCCTCCGCCCCTTGGCAACAGACTATTCTGCACCACGATGAATTTCTGGCCATCCGGTGCGACTTCATAAATCGTATTGAATCCGGCTACCGCACGGGGTCCCATGCCTACCTGCTCTCCTGAGAAGAGGACCGCAGGCTCTCCTACCTTGAGGCTCGGCGTGTCTGTTACAGAAACTGCGACCAGATCGTTGCCGCTCCAGAAATAGATCTCGGTGCCTGCACCGTTCCATCTCGGATAGACACCGCCACCGCTTGAAATCTTGATACGTTCGCCCATGGGGAACGGCTTGATATACGCCTCCCATGTGCCACTCTCATCGGCGCCATAGACCACATATTTTCCATTGGGAGAAAAGCGTGGCATGGCCTCCTTGCAGGTT
>JABIQT010000128.1 GCA_018667995.1 Candidatus Latescibacterota bacterium | reverse complement strand
TTCGTAAGCGGATGGTAGTAGACATCAGGACCGTCCTGCGTAGCGCCCGGCAGACAAATCGTGCCGGCAGTGCCATGGATATCTATTCTGTAGGGATTCTCTATCCCATCGCCAGCATAGGATTCGAACTCCGCATTGAATCCGTCGTACTGGTAGTGCGCCCAGATTCCGTTACCCACCGAAGCACCCATTCCAAATAGACCGTCCTTCACGTCCTTCGGCTCGGCCGGCCGCCCATCCTGCGTTATGACGGATTGACACCATAGTGGTTCTCCGAAGATCTGGTCGAGAAGATCGAAGAAATGTGGATACAAGTCGATGAACCACTGATCGCCACCGTGCTCGCCGCCGAATCCGTACATACGGGCCCATCTCGGCTCTCCAATTTTGCCATCCTTTATGAGGGGAATTGCGAGTCTCTGAATTTCAGGTCTACCTCGCCAGGGATGGGCCATAACAAGCATGACCCCAGCCTTATCACAGGCAGCAAGCATCGTGTCTACCTCGGCCGGAAACCTGGCCAATGGCTTTTCCACGTAAACATGCGCTCCATGTTCCGCGGCAGCCAGCACCATACTAAGGTGATTGCTCATCTCGTGGGTAGCCACCACCACGATCTCAGGCCTCTCCGACGAGAGCATGGTCCTGTAGTCCTCGTAACCGCGATCTGCTCCCGTCCGGTCCATGGCCTCCTTACGCCCGGATTCATCGGGGTCGGCCAATCCTACAATTTCGGCACCCTCAACACCGACGAAAGCATGGTCCAGCGAATGTCCGTAGCCACCACATCCCGTATCACCAATGATGCCGATTCTCATCTTTTCCCCTAATATCGACTCTCAACGAAAGGACGAAGATCCCTCATGGGATTCCCTTTATCGAATACCTTATTGTACAGGTAGAAGAGCCCGGTAAATGATAGCACTGCCGTATTCAGATCAAACAGAATCGTGACAAGTGTCGTACCGACTATCATGGTCAGTTCACGATTCGTAACGAAGATAGGCGCGTCGTCATGCCGCGAGAAGTACTCGCGCCAGACCGGTTTTGATTCCGTAAGGACCTCTTTGAAATAGAGGCGCAGTGGCATCCAGTCGAATACGTCATACCCGACTTTAACCAGTACCCCTGCGAATACAGCCTGAGGAATCAAGCTGATGGCATTCTGAAACAGCAGAATCTCGACGAGAACAAAAATACCCACCAGGATCCCAGCGAGACGCATGGTCGCATTCTCTTTAATGATCAGCACCGAACGGATAGTAGCCTGGGCTCCCGGGATACCACCAAAAAAACCCACCGCAGCCGCAGCAACGCCCTGTGCCATCAGTTCCTTGTCAGCCTTCGTTTCCTCGTGTGTTAGCTTGTCCACCACAAGGGAGGTCAGCATCGTATCCAGGTAGGCCAGAAATGCGAGCTGTACGGCAAACGGAAGAGCCAACCACAGCAGGGCCGCATCCAAGTTAGTCGGTACCTGGGAGGCCACTAAATCGACTATATCCTGAACACTATCTATGGATGCCGACAGCGACACCTTTTCAATATCGAATCCAAGCAGATGGGTTGCAGCGGAGGCGAATACGATCGTTAACAGCGTGGGAGAGAACATACTCGCGTACTCTGGAACAATCCGCCGAAAAATGGCAGGTAGTAGAAAGAGTAGGGCCACACTGAAGACCGCTATCGAGAGATTCAAAGACAGTCCGCCAGTGAAAGCCGGCTTTCCACCTACCCCGAAGAGTTTGTACACCTGATCCAGCCATATCAATACGGCAATGCCGTTCATAAATCCTGATATAACCACATTGGGAACATAGGTGATGTATTTGCCCAATCTCAAAACGGCAAAGAGCAAGAGCAGGGCGGCAGTCAGGAAGATCGTAAGATTGATGAAGTGATCCACGTTCAACGAGGGATACTGTTCCATGATCGTAGATTACGCGGCGACTACTACAGCAACGGTAACCGCCGTCATGGGCGCCGTAGGCCCGGAACATTGAACTCTGGTACCGCCGAGCACGGAGGTAATAAACGCGATCAGGCCGGCGGATAGCATGCCAGCGAACGCACCTCGGCCAGAGAGGATACCGAAGGCGGCACCAAGGCTTATGGCCACAAAACTGACGGTGAGAGCTGCTATTATATTCTGGACCAACTCATTGGACTGATTGGACGGAGAAATCTCCACTTCCGCCTTTTGTGGTCTGTTGGTCTCGGGACTGTTCGTCTGGTTCATTATAGTTTAAATCTCCTCCTGACCCATGTTGTATCTGCGATTTAGCCTATGGACAAATGAGATGTTGCGATCTTGGCCTGTATTTCCAGGCATTGACTTGTCGAAATACAAACGGGGCGCCAGAATGACCGCCCCGTAGTGCAATGGAATTACCGTTTCTCAGTGATCAGGAAACTTTTTCAGCCATACGATAAATGGCTGGAACTTGATTAGCGCCCGTCAAGGTGGTATCCAGGTCGTTAATCAGTCCGTCTTTGATTCCATATATCCATCCGTGAACAGACAACTCCTGCCCGCGATCCCAGGCATTCTGTACAATAGTGGTATGGGAGACATTGGATACCTGTGCGATGACGTTTACCATGCAGAGGGCATCGACCTTCCCAGTATCACTCTTTATACCTCGAAAGAGCATTTCGTGTGTTTCGAACAGATCCTTGATGTTTCGTAACCAGTTGTCGATTAGACCATGCTCCGCATTCTGCATGGCCGCAGCCACGCCACCGCAGCCGTAGTGCCCGCAGACGATAACGTGTTTGACCTTAAGTACCTCGACGGCATACTGCAGGACCGAAAGACAATTGAAGTCGGTGTGGACCACCAAATTCGCCACGTTTCTATGAACAAAGATCTCGCCAGGTTCCAGACCCACTATCTGATTGGCTGGTACCCGGCTGTCCGAACAGCCTATCCAGAGATAGTCTGGAGTCTGCTGCAATGCCAGGGTCTCGAAGAACTCGGGGTTGTCTTTCCGGACTCCCTCCGCCCACTTTTCATTATTCTTGAGAAGATCACTTATGTCAGGCATAGGTTATTGTGCCGATTCTATTTTGGGTAAGCTCAACAGGTTTGCGAAAATTCGGAATGCCCCTGGAACACCAGCAGGCAACTGGCGGAACCAGGCATATCCCGTGTAAATGTATCGACCTTCACCGTAACGAGCCTCGACCAACCCACCTGCCTTGGGATCTTCGCCAGGATCCTGTGAGGCCATCAGAGGCGTATAGCGTTCATCCCACTCGCCCCAGAAGTATAGTCCACGTTCCTGTACCCAGCCCTGAAAATCGTCCTGGGTAATCCGGTTCGGCATATTGAACACCGGATGATCCGGTACCAGCAGTGTCACGGGCGCTTCCTCCCGTGTTACGCGATCGTGGGGCCGATGAATCGCGGCTGGAAACGGTCCGTATTGTGCCTGGTTGAAGGCGTATTTATTATATTGCACGATATAGGTGCCGCCTTGACGCACATAAGCCAACAGCCGGTGATTCAGAGACACCAGATCCGGCCTCACCTCATATGCCCTGATCCCGGCGACTATCACATCATAGTCACTGAGGTCTGCACTGGCCAGATCATCTGAATCGAGTAGATCGGGCTTAACGCCAAGTTGTTCAAGCGATGCGGGAATATCGTCTCCCGCGCCCATAATATACCCGACCACCAGGTTGGGGGCAACCTCTACGTCAATTACGGTA
>JABIQT010000315.1 GCA_018667995.1 Candidatus Latescibacterota bacterium | reverse complement strand
GAACGCAAGAATGATTGCCGGATTCCGCGAATAGCATATGCGGATGGCAGAGCACCACATCGCCTACATGTCCTGTCAATTCTACGAACTCTTTGCATTCATGGATGAGATCGCCAAACTTGTAGCCTGGTGGCAATCCCTCTGGGTGCTGTGCTAACAATCTGGCGACCTGTACCACCGAATCCGGTGATATAAACGTTCCGCCACCCCGATGCTCGATTTCGGAGCAAACTACAATGACAGACAACCCCAGCTTAGGTCCACCAAGAAGATGGTGATAGTCGCAGTCCTGCTTATGCCAGCCTATAGCCGAAGGGCCGGGCGGGATCCAGGGGCCATCTGCTCCGTACCTAATATTGATATGGAATCCGTCTCGCCAAACAATCGGGCGCGCGGCAACGTGTTCCTCCCCACCCAGCAGATCACAGATGGCTCCCCAGGCCCTCGGGGCAAAATCTCTTACAACCACCTCATGCACAGCAGGAAGGCGTACACGGTCCTCAGTCCAAGTCTCCGGTAACCGTTCGTCGCATCCCAGGCGCGTGAAGGCCTGCTCCCGCCAGGAACTGGCAACCGTGCAGGAGAAGCAATCCTGAATGATTACGAAGCCCCGATCGACAAAATGCGCCACCTGAGTCTCGGTCAAGAAATCGTAGTGCCTATTTGGCATGTATGCACCGTTTGGTATGAGCCAGCCCCGACTCCCACCTTGAACCGCCTTGGATAAAGACGAACTGTGACCTATCGATTGATGACACTACCCTCTTACGCATCAACTCGCACTCAATGTCGGCAGATGATGCAGTTTTGAGCATCCTGAAGAAACACGTTCGACCAGACGCGGTCCCTGGAGAGTGTGCGCTCCGTTTCGTGAACGCTCACCTCTTTGGTCTTCACTGACTAAATGACCTCCAGATACTCTCGGTCAGGCAATTCTGGAAATGGTGCAGCCGACAGTGTCTGGTACCAGAAGGCCACAGACGCTATATCGTCCTGCAGTGGAAGATAAGGGCCACCTTCCGTCCAACCCAGTCGCTGCCGCCACCCCAAAGCTTGAATGGTCACCCTTAGGTCATCCTCAAAGCGCACGGGATCCATGATGTGCCATCGGTACATGCCGAACCGTTGTTGTGACCGGTACACACCATCCGGCCGAATGACTTGAGGCAACCCGGCATAGGGGGTGGTGTATTCGCAGTAGGCGTTGTCGTGATCAAAATTGTAGGAGCCACAGAAGTAATCTTCCGTACCCGTTCCACAGATCGTCGGAAACTCACCATCACCGTCAATAAAGAACTTGATCTCACCTTCACCCCACCACCCGTTATTGTTGGTACCCCAGGCCATATATACCCCTACGAAATGACCGTGCCCTTTCACACCATCGAGGATCGTATACACATCCTTATAGGGCAGAGGGTTGGTCCTTCGAAACTGGGCGTGGAAATAGGCTGCGTCCTCGGGGACATCCGTGAGGGTGTAGTCTATCTGGTAGTAGACTCTCATTTTGGCGTCTGCCAGATTTTCCATGGTGATACGGCAACGCTTTTTAAACGGCATTTCCCAGTAGCAGTTGAAGGCACTACCCGGATTAACGCATATGGCAGGGGATGTCACCTGAGCATACTCACCCCACCCACATGCGAAAAAATCACCTACAGGACACTCGACAGAAGGTGTCTCCTCATCATCCCAATAAATCCTGATAATCGAAAATCGCCAGTGCCCTGTAGGCGTCATCCAGATATGCTGAATTGCCCCAGGTCCTTCGATATCCGCCAGCGTAAACGTCTCGCCGGGTTGGATATCTATCGACGGCGACATCTTCCATCCCTGTCCCAGATCTCTCGCGTGTATGGCTCCTGTTCCCTCGGTGGCCATACCGCCCTTTCCCTTCTCACCAGTGAAATTTTCAGGGCTGATTGATCTAGACTTCGCATGCGATAATCGAGACAATGTACCCATGTTCATACCTAATCCGTTGAAAGTCGCCATCGTATCTCCTCTTCGTAAAAACAACACTATTGACAGTCTGCGAAAGTCGAAGCTTTTTAGAACCTATGAATTGGTCCACTCTATACTATGTCGGCGATCCTATGTGCTCCTGGTGCTGGGGATTCCAGAAAACGCTTGAACAGGCATCGGAGATGCTGCCCGGTGACATACCCATCAGGTACGTAATGGGCGGGCTGGCAAAGGACTCCGATGAACCGATGCCGGAAGAGACCAAAACCTATATCCAAGGCCAATGGAGGGCTGTAACTGATCGCACCGGCGCGGAGTTCAATTGGGACTTCTGGGAGCGTTGTGAACCAAGGCGTTCTACGTATCCGTCCTGCCGCGCGGTGATCGCTGCCGGCGAACAGTTTCCTGAATCCGGTGGATTGATGTATCACAGGATTCAACGGGCATACTACCTGGAAGGTCGAAATCCATCTGACATGGAAACGCTGGTTGACCTGGCGGAGGACATAGGGCTAGACAAAGACGTTTTTACCAGCGACATGGCATCCCCACAGATCGAAAAGGGACTGCAGGCGGACTTTGCCCTACGCCGCTCCCTCGCGGCGAATCAGTTTCCCAGCCTTGTCTTCGAGCACAGAGACGACATCATCTGGCTTGCGTCCGGATACGATGACCCGGAACCTGTTCTCGATATGCTGAGCGCTGCGCTGGTATCTTAAGTACCCAGAGATACCAGGCAACCTGCTGCTGGACCAACACTAAGCCCCACAAGATTGTTCAATCCAGCTTCTCCTTCTCAGATTCCCAATAAGACTTGTACTTGTCAATGAACCGCTGATAGAATCTCTGAGTAGATGGCCGCAGCCCCTCAAGATATCCCGGCTCCTGAAACCAGGGTTGATGCGAGAAGTAATCGGCGGTATAGAGCGATTCGGGCATATATGTGAGCATATACGTACGGCGTGTCTTATCCGCATGATACCGACCGCGATGCATTCCGAGGGGATTGAACAGGGCGGCATCACCAGGCTCCTGTGACATTCTTAGAGCTCCTGGCATTTGGTTCGATGTGTTATTCGCCTGTTCATCAGCACGCCTTATTTGGAACTCCTCTGCCGAGTCCCATCGCAAGTGAGACTCGGGGACGTATTCAATATCCTCAGTGGGTGCCAAAGCAATCTGCATCTGGATACCGGAGGTTT
>JABIQT010000129.1 GCA_018667995.1 Candidatus Latescibacterota bacterium | reverse complement strand
TTCATCGGCCAGCCAGAACAAGGCAGCACCACCACGCTATTGGACCTCAACTCCTCTTTGAACTTCGACAAGTTCTTCCCCGACAAATGGGGTCTTGCCATGCCGGTTAGAATTGCCTGGCGATTCAACAAGCAGCTACCCAGGCTCCAGGTTGGATCTGACATCGTGTTACTAAGAAGCGAGGATAGGGAAGAACAGCGGCGAGAGGATACTCGACTCCAGTTCTCCTCATCCTACTCGAAAAGATCGCGGTCGGACAATTTCCTCGCTGCGTGGACAGTGGATCGTTTCCGAGTGAATTTTGCGACATCCAGTAGCATATCTCGGACAGTGACACGTGAAGATACATCCAGTACCTATAACGGATCATTTACTTGGGATTTAACCCCGAGAGATCCGCATACGCTGCCGATTTTTAAGTGGATGCCATTCATGCCAGATTTCGTAACGAAGGCTGAGCTGAGGTATCTTCCCTCACAACTTTCTCTGGATTCGAGAATAAATCGTAGCAAGCAGGTGGGGATCAACAGACAATTCGACCAGACCAGGACTGAGCGTTTTCGTCGCAACCTCAATAGGTCTCTACGCGGTAAGATGACACCATTCAAGGCTGTATCCGTGGATTATGCGCTAAACGTTACCAATGATATGCGTGCGGATTCACTAATTTCCGTGAGCAGCCTGAAATTTGGTCCCGAGATTGACTATAACCAGACATTTGGCATAGACGTGAGACCAGATGTGGCCACATGGCTGAGACCGGGTTATTCCTTTAGCACGACCTATAGGGAGAATCGGAATCCGGAGCAACAGATAGTTGGTACCTCTCCGGAGGACCGGTCTGTCAACTACAACAATAGAAAGTCCGTTAGATCCAACCTCAACATGGACCGTCTCCTTACCAGTGCTTTCGGACGGCCTGTCTCGAGCGGTTCAAGCTCCGAGGACTCAACTGGCCGCAGCGTTGGTTCGTATATGTATGGAGGTATGAGGTCATTCTTTGGGATATTGAACCCTGTCAATATGACCCTGTCACTCGATAAACAGCAGACACTCTTCGGTCTTCGCACTCGTCCTGTAGCCTCATACCGTTTCGGATTCTCGGATGATCCTGGCGTAACGGCACCGTCGGCAGATTCTACGGGAATAATCTCAATCCAGCAGGACCGACAGTCCGAGAGTGCCACCTTCAGTTTTGACACAGGCGTCAAACTATTCGCAGACATCAATCTTTCAACGCGGCCTGCCTGGCGATCGGCGAAGACTGTATCCTCTAATTCTAATATTGAAACAAGATCACGGACGTGGCCAGACGCGGCACTGCGATGGACTCCACCGCTACGGGGTTTGGAGACCCTCTCCCGTGTCATCCGCCGCATTGATATCTCCAGTGGCTACAATAGAAAAGTCGATACCTCCACCAACGTCAACCTGCTCAATGCTAACCCCGGACTGGCGGGTGGTGCCGAGACAAAGACTATCGTACAATCATTCTCTCCGCTGCTCCAGGTAACCCTTGATTGGGCCTTTGGACTCTCAATGCGTTCCTCGTACGAAACGACAAAAACGGATCAGCAACTGGGACTCAGTTCTACTGATCAACGCTTGAACAACAGATCATTGACGGTAGCACTGGACTATCGAATTCAACCCGGATTCAATTTCTTCGGCAAGAAACTCAAGGGTAGTTTGAACCTACAGACCCAGGTGATTCGGAGTTCCAACGAAACGCTGATAGCGCGTGACGGAGCTACCTACAAGCCCAGCAATGGGCAGAGCCAGCTCTCTGTGAGGACCCGGTCGGACTACCAATTCAGTCGAAGGATCCGGGGAGGACTTACGGTTGAGTGGACGAATACAGAGAACACGATCACAAATGAAAAGCGACGAATCCGTCAGGGAGGATTCTGGACCGAGTTTGAATTCAACTAACGGGGATACCGTGTTCAATCTGACACGCCTGGAACAACAGGCCATTATATTCCTCACATGCAGTCTCCTGATCGGAGGAATCGTACAATTGATCAAGTCGGACATAGAGGCTCCCTTCGTTCAGGATTACGAGGCATCATCGGTTCTTGCGGATTCGTCAGGGAGCGCCACCGATGGTACGTCGACGATAGCTGTCGTTGATTCCGGGAAGAGCCCTGGTAGCCGGATCGTAGGTCTCAACAGCGCAACAGTGAAAGATCTTCAGTCACTTCCCGGAATAGGCCCCAAATTGGCACAGAGAATCGTCACGTACCGTGCGTCGAACGGTCCCTTCCGGAACCTTAGCGACCTCGATATGGTAAAGGGTATTGGCCCGATGGTCCTCGCGAGACTAACTCCACTCCTCAGCCTGTTTTAGCGAGGCTCAGTGCCTCTCGTTCGCCCCACTTTTCTATTGACTTAGTCAGGCTTCAAAGGTATTATGGCGAATACTTTTGGACCCCGTTTTGGTACCCCTCACAACTTGAGTTCTCGCATGTCACTAGGCACCTCGCAGATCACTGTTGGTCTTGACATCGGTTACGATGCAGTTCGCATGGTCGCAATCGAGGCTATGGCGGATGGTCCGTTCCTTCGGAGAATTGGTGAACGCCGCCTACCCACTACCTACACACCCCAGACCCTATTTGATAATGGCGCTGAGATTTCGAAAGCCATACAGGCGGTCATAGCTGATGGATGTGATCCATCCTGGCCCGTAGTGATCG
>JABIQT010000130.1 GCA_018667995.1 Candidatus Latescibacterota bacterium | reverse complement strand
TGATCTTCACCAATTCCCGGTTGATCAGGAAAGAGCTTGTCTCGTCGGTAGTGAAGTCTTTCGAGAAGTCCCTGCCATTCTCAATCTGCAGTTTCATGGTCTCCACGAAACCATAGTCGACCGTGTTCTGGCTCACCAGCAAGGTCTGCTCAGGATCCTTGCCATCCCAACTGGCAGACGAGCTGCTCCCTATATAGCTGGGCAACTGCCCGGTGCCTGTCACGCTCAAGATGCCAGGTTCTCTTTCCAATTCGGTCTTCAATGCTTCATAGGACAGCCGTATGTCGCCACGGAGCGGAATCGTTAAGAGATGCTCCTTGTCGAATCCCAGGTTCTTATTCCTGATGTACTCCAGTTGGCTGTAGACGACGCCTGTGCCAATAACAAGGAAGATCGAGAGCGCAAATTGCAGGACCACGAGCGTTTTCCTGAATGTCGCACTGCCAGGACTGGATTGGATGCTACCTTTGAGCACATGGACTGGTTGGAAGGCGGAAAGATACAGCGCGGGATAACTGCCCGAAACAAGGCCGGTCAGCATGGTGATGCCGATCAGGCCCAGGAGGAGCGCCTCGTTATCCAGAAGATCGAAGGTCATTTCCTTTCCGGCCAGCGCATTGAACCACGGGAGCAGAAGCTGTACCAGTGCCAGTGCGAGTAAGAGGGCGACCAGAGCATATAGGATAGATTCTGCGTAGAACTGGCCCACCAGCTGACGCTTTACCGCCCCTACAACTTTACGTAGCCCCACCTCTTTTGCCCGATCGGTCGCGCGGGCGGTTGCCAGGTTCATGAAATTGATGCAGGCGATCACCAGCACGAACAAGGCGATGGCTGAGAACATGTAGACATACTGGATATCGCCAGAGGGGGCACCGTAGCCAAAGTATCCGTAGAGATGGATGTCGAGATAAGGCCGCAGCATGTATGGCACGGGTTCAAGTCCGTCCACGTCAAATGCCGGATTGTTTGCACGAGCTGCCTCGGCTACATGAGTGAATCGCAGATCCGTAATCTTCCGATTGACATCAGCAATGTTCGCCTGTGGATGCAACTGGACAAAGCTCGAGGAAGAATTGCTATGCCAGTTCTCCAGGCTGCGTCCTGTGACGGACAGAAATTCGTAAGGTACAAGCATCTCGGGGGTGAGATAGGAGTTGTTGGGAACGTTCTCGATGACAGCCGTGACCGTGAATTCGTATTGATTATCCACGGTGATGATTTTGCCCAATGGATCGTCCGTCGCGAAGTATTTTTGCGCGATTTCCTCGGTGAGCACGATAGAAAAGGGTCCGTCCAGTGCGGTCGCTGGGTCGCCTTGCACCACCTGGAATGTGAACATGCGAAGGAATGCGGGGTCCACCGCGCGGATTCCGTCCTCGAAAAATACCTGGTCTCCGTAACGCAGTAACAGTCCGCCGGTACCGTAATATCGTGTGGCGTCGGCTATTTCAGGGATTTCATTGCTGAGGGCCGGGACGAGAGGATGCGGTGTTACATTCACGTGAAATCGCTCGCCCGAATAGAACTGGTCCTGCTCAACGCGGTAAAGATTCGAGGCATTCTCATGAAAACTGTCAAACCTCAATTCATCCAGCACCCACATGGTTATTAGTAGACAACCCGCGATACCGATAGCCAGGCTCGCAATGTTTACGAAGGCGTATCCCTTGTGGTGGGTGATATTGCGTATGGCGATTTTCAGGTAGTTTGCGAACATGGTAGGACTCCATGTGGGGATCGGCAGCGGGCAATTTCCGAGATTGGCCCCAGAATCGCCTTAGGTAACATATTCGCTGCTATTGTCTTTCTCTTGGATTACGATACTGAACTGGCAAGAATCATGCCACCGCCATAGAGTGACGTCCTGGCGACATGCCCCTCTATTGGAGTGTTCGCTGGCGATACATGGAACGTACGGTGGCGTACATGTCGTCAGCCAGGTTGTTTCTCCACCGAATAGATATCTTTTTTTCCATGAATTGGTGAAAGTAGGCGGCTGCTTCCGAGAGGAGATCGTGCGCCATCAGGCAAACGGTTTGCCGTCGACGTTGATATCCGGCGGCATCTTATGAGTTGCTCTGCTCGTCTGTGGACTATCAGAAATTATCCGGCGCCTAATTGGCAATTTTCGGGTCGCAGAACCGATCTCTTAGAGCATATGCGTCCCGACTCAATTGCCGAGACCGATGAGAAGCAAATCCCCTTCCGCGTCCCCAAAACCGTGGCTTTGTCCCGTAATGTAGAATTCGCCCTCTGCAACCTGAATGATATCGTATCCAGAATCGGGAAACCGTGTGCCGTAGTTCTGATCCCAAAGCAATTTTCCACTTTCATTTGTTCTGACGATGTAGGCATCCGTGTCCCCATTGCCGAAGCTGTAACTATATCCCGTCAAGACGTATCCACCATTACCGGTCTGAAAGACAGTCATAGCGTGATCGTTCTCGGCTCCGCCATAGGATTCGGTCCAGAGTTCGTCACCATCCATCGTAACCTGTTTCAAGAACATATCTCGTTTCCCGGCCCTGTCCCAATGGTCCCCATAGCCAACCAGCATGATACGATTGCCGCGATCTATAATGACAGAATGGGCATTGTCGTATCCTCCCCCTCCGTAGGTCTTCTGCCATTGTAAATTTCCCATGCCATCAGTTTTGACGAGGTAGGCGTCCCTGTCGCCAGCGCCGAATGAATAGGTGATTCCCGCGATCAGAATGCTGCCATCCAACGCTACGCCGACAGAGAAGACTCGGTCCACATCTGAACCTCCATACGTTCGCGTCCAGAGGGTGTCTCCCTGGCCATCAGTTCTAACGAGATAAGCATCCAGTGCACCCTCGCCATAGCTGTCGGTCTGGGCCGCAATGGAATACCCGCCATCGTCGTTCAGTGCTATGGACCAGCCAATATCATCGCCGTCACCGCCAATGGTCTTCTTCCAGAGTTCAGTTCCATCGGAATCTGTTTTGATGAGCAGGATATCGTTGCCAGAGGCACCATAGCTCTGGGTAAATCCTACGATGATGAAATCTCCAGCCGCCGTTTCTTTGACACACCAGCCGTTGTCGTCTTCCTTACCTCCGAACTTGCGTGTCCAGAGCGTGTCTCCCGCGGTGGTGCACTTCATCATCCAGACATCAAGTTTCTGGGATGGCGTGGTCGTGTTGCCGACGATAACAAGGTGTCCGTCCGACGACTCGATAATGTGTACACCGCGGTCGGCACCATTGCCACCGTAGGCTCTGATGAACAACTCCTCCTGCGCCGAAATGGGTCCACCAATGGCGAGCAGGGCTGCGATGAGAATAACAGTTTTCATGGTGGCATACTCACAAGTGGTAGTATCCGTTAGTATTGTAGTTTGGACCGGACTCACCCAGATTTTGTTGGTCTATGAAGAGGCAGTTTTGACAAGAAACTTTACATATCCACTGACCTGGCCAAGGGTACTTTCTCGGCTTCCAGAAGGAGGGAGAAGACCGCCGGGTCAGCAGTATAGATTATGTGAGCCTTTGAGACCCATGAACTCATACTACGATTCCTGATCCCGTACACTGTCCAGCAGCCAGTCGGGCCAATTGATCGTCATGCCATTGCATCCTGTGGCCATCGCCTCGGTCATCTGTTCCCGATTCTTGATACCGGAGCTCCTGGCTTCCATTCCGTGCTCGTGACACGCTTGTACCAGTTCTTTCGATTGGTTCCACGACGATAACGTGATCATGTCATGCCCCAAACTTGCAGCGTAGGCTATGGCTTCGAAGGTCCCCATATCCCGCATGAGATTATTGGGGGCTAACTCCGTGCGGATGCCGGCCTCAAGGCGTTTGGCTTCGGTCAGGAATTCATGGCGATTTATGGTGTAGAAGAACACATTTCCTACCAGTTTGTACTGACGCACGCAGTCGGTAACCGCCGAGACGATGACGGGATTGTCGTCCTTGATTTCGACGTGGTATTCGAGGCTCTCTCCAAAAGAACCGAAAAGCTCTCCCAGCGTAATCAACGATTCGCCTGAAAAGTCACGATCCCATCGAAACCCAGGATTCTCGTCCTCGATCATCCACGATCCGGCGTCCAGATTCCTCAGTTCCTCTAGCGTATAGTCAGCAGGGCGGCCGGAGCCATTTGTGGTGCGATCCAGGGTGTGATCGTGGAGGAGGAGCAACTCGCCATCTTTGGTAAAGTGCACGTCGGTTTCTACTTCGTTCACACCAATTTCCACAGCCAGTTCAAATGCGGCCATGGTATTCTCCGGAGCATAGGCACTGGCGCCCCGATGGGCAATGACTCTGAATGGTTCGGCAAGCATGAGTAATCTCCTGCTGATGGGTTGTTTCTTGGAGGGAGTCTTGTCATCAAGGTATAGAGCCGCTTGGTGCTGCCCAATAACAAAGAGCGATAGATATCAGATTTGTCCCGGCCATGAGCTACGGAAGGCTTCTGCCGTCGGCATTCATGTCTATTGCGGACATTAGATTCCCATGGCAACCGGCCTCGTGGCCGGAATATGGGTGCATAGAATTCAAGCTACACATGGCGACCATCGAGAATGCCCCGAAAGCGCTATATTGAGGGAACCTTCGAACGGTGTTTTTGACCGAGAAAACGCTTGTGCAGAACCCATATGTTCCATATTATTCGCCTCCTTCTGCGTCGAAACTTTCCGGAGGTATGAGGCGTCAGCTTCTGTCCGGGATGGGTGCCCTGCGGGCTATTGCTGCGTGGCACCACCGCCAGAACGCTCTCGTCTGTCGGTAATGTGGTTGGCCACGTCGACGCAATACGAACCGCAATCCCCGTTCCTAACCGTCCGGAATATTGCCTACTCGGAAGTTCCTACCACAGAAAGCGATATGCTGAATCTATTTGGTGAACGATCGAAGTCTATTCGTAATGATGCATTGTCCGGTCTCACCGTAGCTCTTGCTCTTGTTCCTGAGGCTATCGCTTTCTCATTCGTCGCAGGGGTTTCGCCCCTCATCGGGCTCTATTCCGCCTTTTTCATCGGACTGCTGAGCGCCATCCTCGGCGGTCGCCCCGGCATGATATCGGGCGCAACTGGCGCCATGGCCGTGGTGGTGGTGGCACTGGTCGCTGAACACGGTATCGAATATCTATTTCCGACGGTGATCCTCTGCGGTCTCTTTCAGGTAGGCATTGGTGTGGCGCGCCTGGGTAAGTTGATCCGTATGGTTCCTCATTCGGTCATGCTTGGCTTCGTCAACGGTCTCGCAGTGGTGATTGGTCTGGCCCAACTGGGGAGCTTCAAGACGCTCTCAGCGTCGGGAGAGCTTGAATTCCTTGGAGGCATCCCGCTGGTACTGATGCTTGGACTGGTCGGGTTAACCATGGCCATTATCTGGTTATTGCCGAAGGTCACGCAAGCGGTTCCTGCATCGCTGGTTGCCATTCTTAGCGTCACATTGCTCTCTGTGGGTATCACCCGGTCTGGCTTGTTGCCCTCCGAAGCTGGTGGTTTGGCCACAGTTGGCGATATGCTGCGGATTAACGCGGCGGCAGCATCGGTAGAATCTTCTGACTCCGATGGAAGTACAAATGAGGCCGGGGTGCAGGGCGCTGTCTCCGAGAACGCAGGGATCAGCGGTGGATTGCCCAGCCTCTTCTTCTTAGAGTACAACATGGTTCCGTTCAGTCTGGAGACGCTAATGATCATCCTTCCCTATGCAATTATCCTTTGCGGGGTAGGATTGATTGAGTCGCTGATGACCCTCACGCTCATAGATGAAATTACGCAGACACGTGGTCGAGGAAACCGCGAATGTATCGGCCAGGGCACTGCCAATCTTGTGTGCGGCCTCTTCGGAGGCATGGGCGGCTGTGCCATGATCGGGCAGTCGTTGATCAATGTCAATTCAGGCGGCCGCGGACGTCTGTCGGGAATTACAGCCGCCGTATGTCTTCTGCTGTTCGTGTTGTTCCTGTCCCCTTTGATTCAGATGATCTCCATGGCTGCCCTCGTAGGCGTGATGTTCATGGTCGTTATCGGTACCTTTGAGTGGGCATCTATCAGGATGTTCCGAAGGATGCCTGCCAGCGACGTTATGGTCATGTTTTTGGTGGCCGGATATACCGTATTCATGCATGATCTGGCCACGGCAGTTATCCTGGGCGTTATCGTATCGGCGCTGGTCTTCGCGTGGCAGCATGCGACGCACATATTTGCGGACATTAAGTACAATGATTTTGGTAGTAAAATCTACCAGCTTCACGGTCCTCTGTTCTTCGCTTCTGTTACCTCATTCCGGGAAATGTTCGACGTGACTCGCGATCCCTCAGATGTGGTCATAGATTTCTACTATACCCGCGTCTACGATCAGTCAGGCCTCGAAGCGATCAACGCACTGGCAGAACGCTATGTGAGTGAAGGCAAGCGGCTACACCTGACGCATCTTAGCCCTGAATGCAGGCGTCTGCTGGATAATGCCGGCGATCTCGTGGAAATCAACTTGTCCGAGGATCCACAGTACCACGTGGCTGCTGATCGCCTCGGATAGGTCCTGTGCTTTGCCATGACCGTTCTGAGCATGTTGAATATTGCCGGCGTCGATCGGTATCGTTGTAGTCTGCTCACTGCGCACCAATGGCCTCTGCCACCCGAATCCCGTCCATGGCCGCTGAGACAATCCCGCCCGCGTAGCCAGCTCCTTCCCCGCATGGATATAGCTTGGAAATGCCGGGATGCTCGAGTGTACGCAGATCCCTTGGGATCCTCGTCGGGGTACTGGTGCGCGATTCTACACCCACCACCACCGCTTCCTCTGTAACATATCCCCGCATTCTTCCTTCAAATTTCCGGAGCGCCCCCTGGAGTCTCTCTGCCAATGATGCAGGTAGCATCGTGTGGAGGGCGGTTGATGTAAGGCCCGGCTGGTAGCTGCATTTCGGGAGATCTGATGAGAGTCGGTTTGCCAGGAAATCTGTCACTCTTTGTGCGGGAGCCTTCTGAGATCCGCCTCCCGCATTGTATGCCGCGTGCTCCAACTGTTTCTGAAATGTGACCCCGGCCAACGCACCATCGTTCGAATACTGTGCCAGGTCTGCGGGTTCTACGGAGACCACGATCCCTGAGTTCGCGTAGGGGGAATCTCTCCGTGATAGGCTCATGCCATTGACGACGACTTCATTAGAATCGGTGGCCGCTGGGATTATGAATCCTCCAGGACACATACAGAACGAAAACACGCCACGTCCCTTGACCGTCTCTGCAAGGCGATAGCTAGCCGCCGGAAGTCGGACGTCTCTCTCGGGCATATGGTACTGGATTTGGTCAATCAACGGCTGGGGGTGCTCGATGCGGAGCCCCATAGCAAAAGCTTTGGTTTCCAGAGCGATGCCATGGCGATTCAGCAGAAGAAAGATGTCCCGTGCCGAATGACCGCTGGCCAGGATAACCGCCTCAGCTTCGAATTGGTCACCGGAGGCCGACACCACACCATGAATGCGAT
>JABIQT010000641.1 GCA_018667995.1 Candidatus Latescibacterota bacterium | reverse complement strand
TAAGGCATCTCTACTGTCCAGATTTCCCAACGGCCCGTTCTATTTGATTGGAAGGCAAGTTGGGTATCTCCGCGCCAATCCGGGACGTCATCATCTGCCGCATGAAAGGTGATCTGCAGAGGGTCGTTGATGATTTCTCCATCCCGCATGGTAAGCACCCAAATATCACCGTTGATGTTCATGGCTGCCCGGCTGCTGCTTGCGGAGATTGTGAGATTTCGAACATTTGTCTCAGGCCCAAAAGGTAAGACGATGGCCTCAGGCGGCAGATCTTCCGACACGTCGTCTATTCGTATTCGCCGAATGGTATTGGGGCTCGATCCCGGTTGCTTGTAGTAGATGAACTGCTGGCCTGATGGTTCTACCCAGATTGGTCTTTCTTTACTTCCGCTGTCTGCACGAAGTCGAACGTCCGTGATGTTCAGGGATGCGTCCAGGTCATTCGTGAATATTACGGTAGAGAGATTCTGTACCGGATTTCCATTGAAGCCCGGTGAGGTCGAGATGAACACCAAGCGTCGTGCTCTCGGTTGCTGTCGCCAGGCAGGATATGTACCTCCGCCGTGTGTCAGCTGCACGGGGCCGAGCGAATTTCGAGTGAAGAATTGCTCGGTGGCCCAGATCTCATTCCGGCCCGTTCTGTTCGATGTAAACGCCAGATGGAAACCCTTTGAATCAAATGACGGATATCCATCAAAACTGTTGTTGGACGTGACACGTATCAGCGTGGAACCGGAGCGTACGTAGATATCATAATCTCCAGCCCGATCGGACATAAATGCGAGGCGTTCATTACGCCAGGATGGCCATTCCCCGCCATTTAACGTGCGTTGGACCGGAACCGGTTTTCTCAGGATCGCGAATTTACCAGGGCCAGTTATTCCGGAATCCGCAAAAGCAACGCGTATCCGGCACATCTTGGATGGCAAATCCGGCACCAGCCAATCGAGATTTCCAGAATTGGAAATGTCTTCGGCGATCGTGTGATTGAATGTCTGGCCATCATCGAGTGAAAGCTGCAGGCTTATCACGGGGGTCTGGTCGCGGTCTCCCGGGAGCCATGAGACAAGATGGCGGGTGCCCGCGTACCATTGCTCCCGGCCTAACGGAAGCAGTAGCGACGGGCGTTTTGCTGCAAAGACTCCGGGGTCACTATCGATCGGATTGCTGCGCTCTACGGTCAGGCACCCTATGCAGAAGATACCTGCCAATAGTAAGGCTGGACATTTTCGTGATTTCAGTGATCTCAAATGCCCGGCCCATGGAATTCTCCGCGCCAACTCACTCGTCTAGGGTATAGGGGGCCAAGCCGGTTGGCAGGGCCGCCGGACGCTCACATCCGCTAGTCAGATCGATGTGTCGTCCTTCGCTCGACGCGTCGTGTACAGCGTGCATGATGTCGAGCACATGGTAGGTCAGATCGCCGCTGGCGCGATGGGGGCGGCCGGATTGCAGTGCGTAGGCCATATCGGCAACGCCCACGGCGCGACTGTTCTCGGAGTATCCGTGCGTTAGAGGTACGTCCTGCCACACATCGTCCCCCGGCTTGCGAATTTTGACCGGTCCACCGAACGAGTTAGGATCGGGCACGCTCATGGATCCCTCGCTGCCATAAATCTCTATTCGTGGACAGGCGTGCGCCCAGACGTCAAAACTGGTTATGATGGTTCCGATGGCGCCATTCTGGAAATCCAGTATTCCCGCCACATGCGTCGGTACATTGACCGTAATAGTCTCGCCCTTCTTCGGCTCGGATGTAATCTTTCGTTCGGGAAATGTGACCCTTGTAGATCCAGACACTCGCGAGACTGGGCCGATTAGATTCGTCAAAGCAGTCAAGTAGTAGGGGCCCATATCAAACATTGGTCCGCCGCCAGGCTGGTAGTAGAAATCTGGATCGGGATGCCAGCTCTCGTGCCCGTGTCCCATCATAAATGCGGTAGCAGCGATGGGCTCTCCTATTACACCGTCATCTATGAGCTTTCGACATGTCTGAATTCCTCCACCCAGAAATGTATCAGGTGCACCACCGATCCGAACATTGTTTTTCCGCGCCAGATCTACCATCCGTTTGCCATCTTCACGGGTTACTGAGAGCGGTTTCTCATTGTAGACGGATTTGCCCGCCGCCAGTGCCGCCATTCCTACTTCGGCGTGTGCTGCCGGGATGGTGAGATTGATTACAATCTGTATCTCGGGATCGGCCATCAATTCGTCAACGGTACAGGCCTTGGGAATGCCGAATTTCTTGGCTTGTTCACGTGCCTTGTCGACAAACAGGTCCGCACAGGCAACAATGTCCAATACCTTGAACTCTGGTCCGATCTGAAAATAGATGCTACTGATTGTGCCGCAACCGACGACGCCCACTTTTACTGGTGACATAGAGCTCTGGTTTCTCCCGTCCGAATAAGAATTATTGATCGAATATAATACGCTGGATGGCCTCAACGTAACCCCCGTTCGAGACGGCCGTCAAGCTAAATCTCCTGCCTGTTTGTGACATGTTTTTCGCTTGCTCGCGGACCTGTTCGAGAATATATTATGGCTATCCCAAGCTAAGCCCGACGACCTGATTCGAGTGTTAAGACTATGCCCTCCAATCATTAATCTACGCCGCGAATATCGATTGCTGACAGACTTATAAATGACCAGCTGAATGACGGGAGCCTTTCGTGCATCGCGCATTTGTGTTCGCTATCGCTGTTCAGGCGATGGTGCTTCTTAGCCAGTCATCCCTGCATGCTCAGATCTCGAAAGCGGAAGCGGTCCAGACTCATCTGGATTCCGCGGCCTCCTTGATTTCGAGAGCGGAGTTGGAAGGCGCTCGGACGGAGTTAGACGCTGCGCTTAAGATCCAGAAGAAGACGCCGATGGTTTATTATTGGCGAGGCATGATTGCCATTGAACGAGGCAAGCCCCGAAATGCCGAGCGGGAGTTTCTTAAGGCTGCCCGTATGGATAAGAGCCTTGCGGCACCCTATAAAGGACTTGGGGATGCCTATCTTAAAATGAAAAATCGAAAACTCGACGCCATAGCAGCTTATAACGAGGCGCTGAAACGAGACCCGCAACACGCGGAATCACAATACAGGCTGGCAGCCGTCTATCTGGATATCACCTTTAAGAGTATGTCACCCTTGGGTTTTCTTTCGCCACTCTATGTGAGCCGGGGCCGCAAGGCGCTGGAGGCGACACTGGTCCTGGATCCGAATCATCCAAAGGCCAATCACGATCTGGGTATGCTTTATGAGGTGGGACTCAAGAATGTGGAGAAGGCCATTCCCTTTTACGTGAAGCAGATAGAGGTGAATCCGAGCTTCAAGCCGACCATTGACCGTCTGGGACGGAGTTATTTCAAGACGGGCAAGTTCAGCGAAGGTGTCATGACCTTTAATCGCCTGATCCGGAGACATCCGCAATTGAAGGAGTCTGCTCAGCCTGTGGTCATTATGCTTCAGGCCACCATGGAGATTGGCAATGGTCAGTTTGAGCGTGCCCAGGAAACATTCGAGCTTTACATCGCGACGCTACCGCCAGAGGAGCAGAGGCACTACCAGGATATTACCTATGTGGCCTCTTTTGAAGACCAGGATTATTACAGATCATTGAGTGCTACGGATCAGTCAGACTTCAAACGTAAATTCTGGAAACAACGAGATGCGGATCCGACGACACCGGTCAATGAACGCCTTGTCGAGCATTACCGACGCGTGCTATATGCACGGTCTCGTTTCGGTGAGGCCAAAATCCCATGGGATCGTAGAGGTGAGATCTTCGTGCGTTATGGAGAGCCGGATGATAGACAGTCCTTTACCTTCTCGGTCGGTGAGCAGTCTCAAGCCAATCAGGGATCGCGTCGATCAGCGGATGATGGGAGCCTGGCCTCTTTTGGCAACTCCGTTCGTGACGCCGCCCAGTCAAATCCTATCGAACGTCACGCCTTCACCCCTACGGGAAATTCGAACATTGACGCTATCCGTGAAATGAATTTTCAGCAGCGCTATCAATTGGGGGTAGAGGCATCCACGGTCGGTATATCGGCTTTCCGGGCCGAAAGTTGGGTGTATGTGACGACCGGTACAGAGCTATATTTTGTGGATCAACTCAGCAACGGTGTCTTCGATTTTCCATTGATGACGGAGAGTAGAGATGTGCGAGAATTTGCGCGTCAGGGGCGGTACCATCCTGCGCGCATAGCTGCCGAGATGATTCGAACGAATCCTGAGGTGTATTCCCACGATTTTGGTGGCGAGCAGCTGAAGTTCTTCTACGACACCGTTTCGTATCAGGGCGAAGGAAACAGCAGTGACATCGAAGTTGCAGTTGCTGTACCGCTATATCAGTTGGGTGCCCAATCAGATGGACGCGGTGCGGAAACATCTATGGAAGCCCGGCTCGTCATGCAGGATGAGGCCTGGCTGGAGGCCGCTGCGGTAACAGAGCATTTTGGACCTTTTCAGCGACCAACTGTGTTGAGAACGAGCGGTCAGGGCGGTGCGTTGACGACGTTCCAGATTCCTGTCGCAGCAAGAGGGGGCGAGTATCAGTTGGCCGTGGCCATTCGAGACCTCGCTACTCGGAAAATCGGGATCTATCGAGGGACCGTAAATATCGACGCCTATACATCACCTGACCTAATGGTCAGCGATCTCAAACTTGCCTCGAAGATTACTCCGACCATTCGCAAACGAGGCCCCTTCATTCGAAATGGTCTTGAAATCGTACCCAATCCAACGCACGCTTTTCCAAGAAATCATCTGGTCCACGTGTATTACGAGCTCTACAACCTCAGCAAGAACGAGGAAGGCACAACGAGTTTCCGGACCGAGGTGTCGGTCACCACGGTTGATCCAGATAAGGGCATAGCCGGTAGGTTGATCTCTTCTTTCGGAAATCT
>JABIQT010001080.1 GCA_018667995.1 Candidatus Latescibacterota bacterium | reverse complement strand
TCAGATTCTCTCGTGTCTACATTGGCGGCCAAGGTCCCGATTAATCTGGGTCCAGCTTCCAGACTGTAAATCCCCGCTTCATCGGCCCGGGGTACGATCACCCGCATCCCCTGGTCCGTCGCCAGAGGAATCAGGCGCTCTGACTCGTCTGATGGACGAGTTACCGTCACCGGACCATCGGAATTTGACCACGGTATGATGCGTTCCACAGGTGTACCGACGAGCACGCTCTCGCTGCCCATGGCATAATCAACATGAACGTAGCGTACCCCCTGGTGTACAAACGGTACGAATAGACTCTTTAGTGGCAGGTCGCTCCACTGGGTATTCAACGTCGACGCAATGAGAATGGCTCTTCCCTGACCGTGCCTGCCTTCAATTACGGCTGGCGTACCGTTGCTGAAGCTTGCAATAACTCGTGCACCCGTTTTTATGCTATACGCCGTGTAGAATCTGGGCGAGTCGGCTATCGTGCCGGACTGCTCTCTGAAAACATCGAAAATCGGATGTACGAAATCGATGTTACTTAAACTGATGAATGAAGTCTTCCGGCCCGGCGATCCCGTACGCCCTTCGATTGATGCATTGAATATGGTCGACATCACTGTATTGTTGTAGATGGCAGGATCGACGCCATTG
Organism: Candidatus Latescibacterota bacterium; assembly: GCA_018667995.1. Classification (GTDB taxonomy): domain Bacteria; phylum JAAXHH01; class JAAXHH01; order JAAXHH01; family JABIQT01; genus JABIQT01. The sequence goes on along the minus strand of JABIQT010001080.1, from coordinate 5,145 downwards.
CCAAGAAACATAACCAGCCCCCCGCCTTGCGCGACAAATCGTTCCAGTGATGTCAGTTGAAGCTCTGAGAGCCGCAGGTCGCCGTCGACCACTATGACATCAGTCGATGAGATCTGGTCTCCATTTAACAATGAACTGGATGCAGTTTGGACTTCGATGGGGGTTCGAATAGTGCCAGTCGGACTCAATACCTGCTTCAGGAAATAGCCTGATTCTTCGCGTGCTAGAACGGCGACCTGTAACACATCGGGTACCGTCAGCGTAAAATACCGACGATTATCCACCATGAGATCATCCGAATCTATCTCCACATATCCAGTATGTCGGCCTGGCGCATTCAATGTCAGTTCAAATCGAATTGTCCCGTCTTGGCCCGGAGCGGAGTCCAGCGTCTTACTACCCCGCTTCACGCCATCGATGAAGATACTGACATTTCGATTCTTGGCTTCCACATCACTCCAGTTGGTGAATGCCGCTGTAATCGATTCAGGCCGATTCGTTGCTACCATGCTCCGCCGCACGGTAACCTCGTTGAGACTGACATTGTTGACGATCTGCGGCGACACAGGGAGAAGGGTCACCTCTATGTCTGGATTGACCGGTAGCACGGATTCCGACTCTCTCAGAGTCTCCCAGTCCGCTATTTGCATATCAGTCAGCACAACAATCTCTCGATTGACTATCATTGAGTTGGCAAGAATTGATGACGCAAGGTTCAACGCACTGGCCATGTCTCCTGCGCCTTCTGATACCTCGGTTTCGGCAAGCGCTGATCGAACTCGCTCTATACCCAGTACGGTCTGATCCGGCATAGCTCTGACGGGTGTGGAGGAAAGCACGATAGCCGCTTCATCACCTTCTTGCAGGGCGTTCAGCATCCGCATACCTGACGCTTTGGCCTGGTTGAATGCTGCCGTATCGGAACCGGATCCCATACTATACGAGTCGTCCAGAATGATTACGACGGCTGTCTTCTGATGAATGCCTGTGCCGAGAAACGACCAGAAATCACTTTCCAGCGTAGGGCGGGCAAAAGCCAGCACCACGAGCAGAATAACGAGCGTTCTGAGCAGTAGAATAAGGAATTGGCGCAGTTTCAACGCACGCGACTGATGTAGATTCAGATTACGTATGAAGGATACGGAACTGAACTCGACCGTTGAAACACGCTGGCGATGAAAGAGATGAATAAGTACAGGAATTGCGGCAGCCACCATCCCAAAGAGCATTGCGGCGTTCAGAAAAGACATTGTGGCTTCCGTGGCAAGAACCGAGGTTGGAAAAGACGTCCATATCGATAGGAGAATCCAATATAAACGTGCCTGCACAGCGCACGCAACCTCAAAGTCAGACGGGCCTTTTTCGCTTGACATGGTCAGAGGGCTTGGATACGTTGAACTCACCTGAAAATTAGGCCATTTTGTATCCAAAATCACTCGGAGTATTGTATGAAAATCCTGCTAATTAACCCCCGGTTTCCCGAGAGCTTCTGGAGTTTCAAGTGGGCTATTGATAAAGTCATGCCAGCCAATCGTCGAACCATGAACTCTCCACTGGGCCTTGCTACGCTCGCGGCCCTATGCCCTCAAGATTGGGAAGTCGAGGTTGTGGATGAGAATATTGAGACGATTCCCCTTGATCCAACTGCCGATATAGTAGGGATCTGCGGTATGGGGATACAGTTTGACCGTCAGCAGGAACTCATCAAATTCTACAAAGAGAAAGGCCACTTTGTGGTCGCGGGCGGTAGCTATGCATCCCTCTGTCCAGAAGCGTACGACCAATTAGCAGACACTGTGATTGCTGGAGAATCCGAGTACATTTGGCCTACCTTCTGCAAAGACTTTCTGGCAGGAACTCACAAGGCCCTCTATCAGGAATCTGATGAGGTTACATTGCATGACTCTCCGGTACCGCGTTTTGATCTTCTCAAGATGAACAAGTACCATGCTGTCAGTCTCCAGTTTTCTCGGGGCTGTCCGTACCGGTGCGAATTTTGTGATATCATTGTCATGTTTGGCCGCAAACCTCATACGAAAACCATTGAACAAGTCGGTAAAGAACTGGACGCGTTACGCGGACTGGGTGTTCGTAACGTGTTTTTTGTGGATGACAACTTGATCGGAAACAAACCACTGGCAAAGAAACTCCTCGTTTTTCTGGCAGATTACCAGAAGAAGCATAACTACCAATTCCATTTTGGAACCGAGGCGTCTCTGAACATGGCGCAGGATGACGAGTTGCTGGAGGCATTTGTAGGTGCCAACTTTGAGTGGGTGTTCATCGGAATCGAGTCGCCGGACGAGGAAAGTTTGAAGGAGACGATGAAGTTCCAGAATACGCGGATGGATCTTATGACATCCGTTCGGAAGATCTATTCCTATGGCATTGAAATCACGGCAGGCTTCATTGTCGGCTTCGACCACGATACACCTGAGATCTTCGAGAAACAGTTCAACTTCATTATGCAATCGGGAATTCAGGCGGCCATGATTGGCTTATTGACAGCCATTCCAAAGACTCCACTCTATGAACGTCTGGAGAAGGCCGACCGACTCCGAACTGATGAACACGATTCTGATACGACCAACAACACGAAGCTTCGGACAAATGTAATTCCATTGAATATGACGTACGATGAAATGATTACTGGCTACAGGGAGCTGTTTGATCGGTTGCTTGAAAATAGGAACATTGCTGATCGGATACTCATCAAGAATCGTTATCTAACAGATCCGATATACAAGAGTCGTTTCTCTGCCTGGGAGAACATCACCACGATGCAGAGATTTCTTGCTAGAGGAATCCTGCCTGGAGGCTTGTCCCGGATATACCATTTCTTGCGGTCATTTCCCTGGACCAATCCCCGTTTGGCCCCGATGGCGATTCAGGACTGGATTACCGGTCTATCCATGCGTGACTATGTGGAACGAAACCTGATCGAGGAGTTTGAAGAAGCAGATCAACTGGCCAGCAGCTATCTTGCAACCATCGAAGAGACGCTTCAACGATATTTGCATGGCGGGGCACTCGAGGTATCGTTCAATCAGGTAAAGAATGCCGCAGCGAATCTTTCAATCTCCATGAAGGGCTTGCTGGATCGGGAGTTCTTTGTCAACGTCGCGCCACATCTTGAATCGGTACTGGCGAATACGACGTCCTCCATTACTCTGGATATCGAGGAATTTAACGAGACGCAATTACAGAATTTGCATGATATGTTGCGAAGGCTGGAGCAATATGGTGATCGCATTTATATTGCCATGGATGACCACCTACGTGATATGATTCGGATTGACTCGTCTGTCTTTAACCTCGTGTTGGACTCTCGATCGTCGGCCATTTCCCGCGGTGTGTAGGACGGTTGGCAAACGATCCTCAATTCGATAATTCAGATTCAGACTGGCGGCCCATGTGGCCGCCTTTTTTTTGCTTCGCACTTTCGTTGTCACCTCTGTGTCATTGATCTGCGAAGGTACGACCGGCCGTTCATTATGCCGTCCGGAGTCTCTCAGAACAGGCATTGGCAAGCGTCCCTGGCCGCTTGCCAATAAGCCGCCAGAGATTTCCCGTCTGGTGGGGGCCGGGCTAGTGAATTCAACAAGTGCGTTGGTATCTTTGGGAAAACGACAGACTATGCGCCACCTGCGATAATCCAGATGAGGTCACGGTACGTCTGGAACAGGACCTTGCTCACACAGCGCAGCCGGCGAGATCCATATCGTGAAATAGCCGCGATTGTACGACCTATGAGTTGGTAATACAGTAGTTTACGTGTCCTTCTATTGCAGAATCAAAACTTGACAGCTATGGTTGCTACCGTATATTTCGGACGGGTTAAATTGGATGAAATCCAATCATTAGAAGGTAACATGTTAATACATCAGAATCGTCTTGTTTCGGGACATATGATCCTTTTCCTGGCTCTTGGTCTGCTGTTCGCCGCATGTGGGGACCAAGAGCGTAGAATTTCTGAACCAGACCTTCCCATTTTTGTAGCCCTGGGCGAGCTGGCTGGCGGTGAGGACTTCAGTGAGGCGCTTGCCGTTTCGTCGGACGGTACAACCGTTATTGGGCATAGCAGATCGGCAAAGTCCAATCCGGACACCGAGGCCTTTGTATGGCGTGAGGATAGGGGGATCGTGGCCATGGGGTCTCTGCCTGGCGGCCTTCATCGTAGTCAGGCCATAGCTGTATCTGGTGATGGTGGTGTGATCGTTGGAAACGCCTCCTCGGGCGCGGGTATTAACGAGGCCTTCAGGTGGTCCAGTAGTACGGGAATGATCCGGATTGGTGATCTTGCTGGTGGCGAGTTTTCAAGTGGTGCGTTGTCTGTTTCCACAGACGGTTCCATAATCGTTGGTTGGGGCTCTTCCGAGAATGGATTTGAGGCCGCTAAGTGGCTTTCCGCCGATGGCCCCTTGCCTCTTGGCGACATTGCAGAAGGGGGATTCCGGAGCTCAGCTGCCGTGATTTCCGCCGATGGTACGCTAGTTGTCGGCACGGGCAACTCGGAGGACGGTACCGAGACCGTAAGATGGACTCTGGATGGCGCGATAGAGGCCCTTGGCGATCTTCCAGGTGGAGACTATTACAGCGAGCCATATGCAATCACCCCCTTTGGCCTTGTGATCGTAGGCGAAAGCGCCTCCCATCGTGGTACGGAAGCATTCCGATGGTCCTCTGCTGAAGGAATGAGGGGACTAGGTGACATGAATGGTGGCGATCATCACAGCGCTGCACTTGGTGTCTCTGATGATGGTTTGCGGGTCGTCGGAATGGCTACCTCAAGCAGGGGCGAAGAGGCCGTAATTTGGGAGAAGGGCATGGACCTGGTGGCAGTGAGTTCTCTGCTTTTGCGCCAGGGGGCAACGGCACATGAGGATTGGTATCTCCAGCGTGTTACGGGCGTGTCTGGAGATGGCATGACGTTGGTTGGTTACGGTTTGAACCCATATGGAAAGACAGAAGCTTGGTTGGTCCGAAATCTGAAACGGACTGATAGCACCGGGTCGGCAATAGTCGTTAACCGGACCACCCGTGAGTCGCCGCCGACGGAGGACGTCTATCCGGCGCTTGCACCGTCTCCGCCGGACAAAGAGGAAACTCCCAGCTCAAAGACTTCGATTACTGCATCGGAAATCG
>JABIQT010000131.1 GCA_018667995.1 Candidatus Latescibacterota bacterium | reverse complement strand
CCATTACCGCCGCTCTATTTCTCTTCGGTGAATTGGCCCAAGCCGCTCCCAAGATCGTGGATTACCAGCGCCACGTGCCCCGCAAGTATAAGACCAAGAAACGTCAGTCTACGAAATACATCATTGTTCATAGCACGGAAGCTGGCTTGAGCAGCTCTCTCCGATCTCTTGCTAAACGCGGCCATACCAACTATCTGGTCGCGCGCAATGGCACGGTGTATCGCATCGTGCATAAAAACTACCGTGCAAATCATGCCGGCCGAAGTATGTGGAGCGGGCAGACGAGCATCAGCAACCATTCCATAGGGATCGAATTGGTCGGATACCACAACGACCCATTCACCAAAGACCAGTATAAGTCCCTGAAATGGCTGATCGAGACATTCCAGAAGCAATATAAAATTCCAGACAGGCATGTCCTTGAACACTACAGGGTGGCCTATGGCGTGGCGAACAGATGGGTAAAGAAATCTCATCGTGGTCGCAAGAAGGATCCCGGTGTTTTCAATTTCGATCGTAAGAAGGCGGGATTGACATCCAAGGATAAACGAAACAGCATTTTCTACGATCCGGATGTGGCCGCTGGAAGGCTCCTGGCGGATCCGGATGTCAACGTTGCGCGACTGCGAAATAGCGACCGAAAGCAATATCAGGTACAAGTGGCAGCTGTCTCAACGGATGTAATCACTTCGCGTAACACGGCGTGGGATATCGCGCGGGGCGAATTTGATAGTCCGTTGACGCTTTATAAGTATCCCAATGGGAAGACCCTTCGCGGAGACCAGGTCAAGAACTGGCAGAAAATGCCCGCGGGCACTAAGGTGTATTTGAACCGGGAAGAAACGGAGCCGGCCGGTCCGTCACCGCTCAAACAGATCACTCGTGGATTGACTGCTTATGATCTCGTGGGCATAGCCTACAAGCGCTCGGACACCTACTATATCTTCCCTAAAGGCACCGTCAAGTCTGGACGCCAGGTGAAGGGATGGAGCCGTATCCCTCCCGGGACCCATGTATTGGCCAGTTATAACAAACCCGAAGCATTGACGAACAAATCCCGCAAAAAAGCATCAGTTCTCGAAGCCGCAAAAGCACCTGATACTGTATTCCTGATACCGAAGTCTAGACCGATTGCGGCATCGGACATCGAGGATGTTTCGAGCGTGCCGTCAGGCACCTTGATTTTTACGAAAAAATGAATGATCTGCCATACGGACGATCCCGCTACAATCTTAATGCCGGTGTTTACCCGATTTATTCAACTAAAGATTAGAATGCCACAGATGAGAGGATTTTGCAATAATGCCCCGGTATTTTTCGCGTAGGACTTTATCCCTTCGAACGATTGCCCTGTTTACCTTTCTTTCCGCACTAATCACAAGCTCAGCTACTGCCCAGACGAAAAACATCGAGGCCCTACGAATCAACGGTGAGCCGGCTCTGGACGGAATACTGGACGAATCATTCTGGCAGCAGGCTCTTCCCGCGGGCGGATTCGTTCAGCAACGGCCCGATCAGGGGCTTCCCGTGAGCGAGCGGACAGAGATTCGGGTTCTCTTCAACGATAAGGCGCTATATCTGGGTGTGTCGGCATTCGACTCGAGTCCGAATCAGGTGGTTGCCACCCAGATGCGCCGGGACGGAGTGCTGACTGACGACGACTATTTTCAGGTCATCATAGATTCGTATCTCGACCGGCAGAACGGTTTTATGTTCGCCACCAATCCAGACGGAGCCCGGTGGGACGCACAGGTGCGGAATGAAGGACGGTCGGAAGGACGCATAAATACGAATCTGCTGATCGAATGGGACGGCGTTTGGGATGTGGTGACTACGAGGACAGACCAGGGCTGGTTTGCCGAGATTGCAATCCCGTGGCGTACTCTACGTTATGAAGCTGGTGAAGAGATGGTCTTCGGAATTAACTTTGAACGTCAGATACGGCGTCGCAACGAGCAAGCCTTCTGGGCGCCCATCGTGAAGCCATTCTCCATAATGCAGGTGTCATTGGCTGGCACGATGACTGGATTGGATCTCGCAGAACGCGTGAAACGCAACATACAGATCAAGCCTTATGCGCTGGGCGGTTCTCAATGGAAATACACGGTACCGCCTACGCCAAGAGATGACGAATTTGACGGTGGCGTCGATGCGAAGATCGGCATTACCTCAAATCTGGCACTGGACCTGACGTATAATACGGATTTCTCGCAGGTCGAGGTCGATGACGCCCAGGTAAACTTGACACAGTTCGACCTTTTCTTTCCTGAGAAACGTGATTTTTTCCTGGAAAATGCGGGCCTGTTCAGGTTCGGCGTTGCCAGGGAGACCGAGGTGTTTTACAGCCGTCAGATCGGGTTGGCCAGGGACAGTACAGGGACGCTGCGCGAAGTGCCCATTCTAGCTGGTGGTAGAGTCACTGGAAAGGCTGGTCGCACTAATGTCGGTCTGTTAGCAATGCGGACAACTGATGAGCGGTTTGGGAACCTGGTGATCCAGGACAATTCGTATACCGTGGGTCGCATAAGCCAAGACGTGGGGGCCAAATCCAATGTTGGTGTGATCTTTACAAACCGCCAGGCGACCGGCGGCGATTATGGTCGATCGTATGGCGGCGATTTCAATTTCGCCCTTGGTCCCAAATTTGTGGTAAGTGGCTTTATGACTGGCACTGCCTCTGATGGGCCCAACGGATCTGGATATGCTGGTCGACTATGGTCGCGCTGGCAGGGGCCTCTATGGCAGTTCGAAGGATTCTACATGAAGGCCTCGGAGCATTTCAATCCTGAGATGGGATTCTTCAGCAGGCAGAGCCTTGCCGCTACATATGGGGGGTTCCACGAGGTCTCCGGTCGGATATTCTTCACACCTGAACCGGAGAATAGTTTCGTTCGCCGGATGATTCCACACATAGTCCTGGCGGCGACCTTCGGCGACGACGGTACACAACTGACGCGACAGGAGCACTATCACTACGAGATGAATCTGCGTGGTGGTGAAATCGTAGGTGCCACTCTTGACCGGGCGTTTCAACGGATCAGCGCTACCTCCCGGTCCATTCTTGGGGTCAAACTTCCTGCGGGCACCTACACGACTGCGGGATCACGCATGCATTTTACTTCCAATCAAAGCAAGAGCGTATTTGGTGCTGTGCAGTTCACAGTTGGCCAGCTCTTCAACGGTGACCAACGGAGACTGCAATTGGACGGGGGCGTCCGTGCGGGTTCACGCTTTACGTTTGAACCACGATACGAGTTGAACGATG
>JABIQT010000132.1 GCA_018667995.1 Candidatus Latescibacterota bacterium | reverse complement strand
TTACCAGCGCGGTGCCCAAGCAGCAGAACTGTGATTTTTGGTATTCTCGGCAAAGTTCATCTCCCGTCCAGAATCTCTTAGCGACGCTGAACAAGCCTGCAATCTTATTATCATTAATGGCGAACAGAGAAATATAGCCGTAAATCGTTGCGCGTCAATCGAAAAGTAATTCCTGTATGCTTTTATTTCAAAATAGAGCGTGTAAATCAAAAACAAAAAGGACCGATACGGCAGGGCAGTATCGGTCCTTTCATTAGCGATAAAGAACAACGGGCTAGTCCACAACAACTTCCTCTGGGAAGAAATATGCGGAAGGATCCACTATTCTCCCGTTTCTCCGGACCTCGTAATGCAAATGGTAGTTGGTTGCACGCCCCGTCTTCCCGACTTTTCCAATCGTCATGCCTCTCTGTACTTTGGCTCCACGCTCCGTATCAATCGCTGACAGATGGCCATATCGCGTCGAATATCCATTCTCGTGATCCACATCTATGAAGAGGCCATAGTTTACATTCAAACCTGTTTTAAGAATGATCCCGTCGGCGGTTACACGAACGGGTTCTCCATGACGTGCTGCAATATCAAATCCGGGATGCATTCGTCGGAGACCTGTAAAGGGGTCATCACGCATGCCGAAAGGACTTGAAGTAGGTCCCCCAACTGGCCGAACAGTTGGAATCTGGAGCCAGTACTCCTGGTCCGTCCCCGCTTTTTCCTCTATGGCTGCCAGACTGGCTTTCTCTAGCCTCACGTCGCGGATCAGTCTATCCAATTTATCATGGATCGAAGAGGCAAAAGCTTCTGGCGACCCGGGCTCGCCTTCGTACCGGAACATATCCTCGTATCCACCTACTCCCACTTCCCGAACGTCCGGGTGGATGTCGGGCAACCCAACGACTACCCTGGCCGCCTGTTCTCTACGAACCAATTGGTCCATTTTGGTCTCGAACGTTTCTGTCAAGGCATTGAGTTCTTGGAGGCGTGTCGTCAGCACTTCGTTCTCATTCTCGAGGTTTGCTAGTTTTCCGCCGTCAAAAATAGAAACCACATAAGTAGATCCAATGCTCCAAACGCCTAAGACAAACATAAACGCCAAGACCAGGCCGCAACACAAGACCAGTGGACCACCAAGCTGTTTTACACCCTCTTTGTTATGTGGAACCATCACAAGAGTAAATCGCCGGCCTTTTGCCATACTCTCCCCCAAATCTTCAAGTAATCTCGTGCCGAAAAGCGCTCAATGTTATTAAAAATGTCAATTTGTCACAACTCCAAGACAGATTGTCATGACTCCGTGTGTATCTTAGGTCGAGAATAGAATCCTTGATCTGGTTTGCAGAGGCAATATGATCAGATATTTTGGACTCCCTTACCACTTGAATCGAAGCAACGACTGCGTCAAGTTCTCGGACCGTCTTCAACGCCACAGCCGTCTATAACTATTATCCGGCAGGCGGGATTCTGTCAATGTTTTTTCCTCTCCCTCAAGCGAATAGGTCCCCCTGCATAAAGTAATAGCTTAAGCAGATTCGAGGCCTCTGCCCTATGGCTCGCCGCTGACAATTTTGAAATAGACCGCAGCGGTCACCCACCAGAAAACGATGTGCCTTGGAGCGGAGATCAGTTCATGTACGACCTAAGCCGCTGACTCCGCGATGTATGGCGAAGGCGCCGTAACGCCTTTTCCTTAATTTGGCGGACACGTTCACGCGTGAGTCCGAACCGAACTCCTATTTCCTCGAGGGTAAAAGTATCATCTGTATTGATTCCAAAATAAAGGCTAACTACCTCAGCCTCACGGTCTGTCAATGACCCGAGTGCATTGGTGATTTCGCCCTTGAGTGCCTCTTCCATCAGTGTTTCGTCGGGAGTTGTCTGCGTTTCGTCCTCAAGCACGTCGAGAAGCCGGTTGTCTTCTCCGGGTGCGAAGGGCGCATCCAGAGACAGATGTCGATTGGATAGACGCATGGTATCCGCGAGATCCGAAGACGTCATCTGTAGTTGTTCAGCGATCTCCTCAGCACTGGGTTCCCGTCCAAAAGCCTGCTCAAGAGAATTGGATGCTCTACCGATCTTATGAAGAGCGCCAACACGATTCAGGGGCAACCGAACGATCCGTGATTGGTCGGCAAGAGCCTGGAGAATAGCCTGTCGGATCCACCAAACGGCATATGATATGAACTTGAACCCCCTCTCCTCGTCGAAGCGCTTCGCGGCCTTTATCAAACCGACGTTGCCTTCATTGATCAGATCGCAGAGGCCCATCCCTTGATTCTGATACTGCTTGGCCACACTTACTACAAACCTGAGATTTGCTTCAGCAAGTTTCGTCAGCGCTTCCGTGCTGCCGTCCTTGATTCCACGAGCCAGTTCGACTTCCTGACCAACGGTAAGCAAAGGCACTTCGCCGATCTCTCGGAGGTATTGATCTAATGACTGATCTTCGCGTGCGTAAGATTTACTGATGAGTGTTGGCATAGACTTGTTATACTCCTGTATTGCGATCGCAGCGGGAGAAACATGTGCGCCGACAAAACATCGACGCCCGATACACCCACCTACTTTCGCAATATTCGTGCCAATTCTTGGATCAGTATCTCTCGATTTGCTTTAGAGATCTCGCGACCCTGCAATGGCATACCAGGAGTCTGCCGTGCCAGTCGCCGTAGGCGAAGGACGGTCATATCTTCGAGGAATTCAGGTTCGTTGATACCTTGCTGGGGAGTCTTCTTTGACTGGGGAGTATTACCTGATTCTATCTTTGCGAGTAAATCGATTTCTTCATTTGGCCTCGGTATCACATGCTGGGCAATAAGATCTCCAATCTCTGCCGCAGCGGCGGCGGCAGCAGCGACGGCGGACCGGACCGCCGCGACGTCGCCACTGAAGAGCACAGTTACCATAGCCGGATCGACACGCTCTGTCCCTTGCAGCCGTACATCGGCAGTCTTTAGCCCTGCATCGGCGGCAGCGATTGCCGCCACCAGACCTCGCGTCTCAACCATTCCCAACGCATCTGACATGCTGGTCTACTCACCTGCCGGAAGGATAGCTTCCACATCGGAGTGCGGTCGCGGAATTACATGAACTGAGACCACTTCGCCAATTCGTTCCGCCGCTGCTGCACCGGCGTCAGTTGCAGCTTTGACTGCGCCTACGTCACCACGGACCAGCACAGTCACATAGCCCCCACCGACTTTTTCTTTGCCCACAAGCGATACCTTCGCGGCCTTTACCATTGCATCTGCTGCTTCAACGGCGGCCACAAGGCCTCTGGTTTCTATCATTCCCAATGCATCCAATTTTTTGACTCCCTTCAGTAAATGCTATTAATGATTTGTGTTATTCATGCGCATACACGACGTCCGTACCGACCTGCTGATTGAGTCCAGCAATTTTACCGGTAACTGTTTGTTTGTCAACACTTTTTAACGGTCACGGGACCTGTAAAACCAATCTTCACTGATCAATGCCAACCGCCCCTCCTCTAGCGTGCACGTCCTAACCGTGGCGTTATTCTATAGGGACGCCAACATGTCATTGGAATCAAACACCATGGGTGCAGCACCTGCAACGAGTTCCAGATCTTCTCGCTGTGCCAACTCTTGTGTAAGGATTTCAGATATCTCAACTTCCCCCACCTTCAAGGTGTTTTTGATTCTAACAACACGGGCGTCTTCCGGCCGTGTCATGCCAATGGTAGATAGTGCGGCCTCAATCACTTCACGGTCCGAGCTAAAATGAACCGGGATACGGGATTTCTGTGGACTCATCCCGGTGATCGAATTGACATAGGTATAATGCGTATTGATCTTCTCCACGAGTTGCGAGGTGGTGAAATCCGCCAGGCCGACACCAACCGCATTGCCCTCACTTTCGGGTGTCAGATCACGAACAAAGATCCGGAGTATCTGCGGAGTTTTGGGCTCATCTTCAAAATTCTGCATTCGTCGACCGATCAGATTGGTATCCATTCCAGTACCGCTGATGTTTTTCCCCATCTCATCGACGATTAAGACATCCATCTCATCAAACGGGAGTCTCGGCATCAGACGCTTAGATTCTTTGAACAGCTCCCGTTCACGAGCCTCAAGTTCCTCTGCAGGCACACCTATCACGTGAGCCGTCTCGTCGTAGGCATTTTCCACGATAGCCAGCCCAAATGCTACATTGGCTCTGGCCACCACGTGACGTGCAACAGAGGTTATCATCCGCTCGAAGCCATATTCGAAGACAGCTCCATGATAGAAACTGGCTCCTTTCTGTTTACCGAGTCCAATCGCCAGCATCTTCATCAAACCGCTGCCGATGTCTCCTTCAAAATCAGTATGTGGTTTCACCCTGTTCACAACAACAATATGGTCGGCCCCTAAGGCGTTCTTGTCCACATATACTGGGAGGCCATCTTCCGTCTCGGCGATCAACTCTGGTTCGATATCTGATTTCAGAGGACATCCCATGTTCTCTTCGTCGATTCCGTAGTGTGCCAGCACACGCAGCTGTCCTTCTGGAGTAGCCCCACCGTGACTACCCATGGCAGGAACGATAAATGGCTTGAGGCCTGCATTCTGAAGCGAAATAACCGTATTGTGAACGATTAGTCCGATATTCGAAACGCCCCTGCTTCCTGTGGCAACCGCTACCGACTGCCCCTCCAGCATGCCACGCTGTGCTATCATACGACTGGTCTCACGCTGAGTGGTTGCAGGTATATCGGCGACAATGGGAGCATCGAATTTCTGCCGGATCCGCGACATTTTTGGAAATTGCATAGTACCTCCGTGAGTTTTTCCGACGCCCGGTTGTTGATCCTCTGACGCGAACTGGCAGATCGGTCACCTGATTCTATATACCATGTACGAATCGACCCGGGTTCAAGATATGCCTCGGGTCAAACTTATCCTTGATTAGCTTCATGATGTTCCACTCACCCCTGGATTCACCCCAGATATTGATCTCATCCTTCAAGGCCAACGGACAATGCGTCAGAGTTAACGCCCCATTCATTCTCTCGGCAGCCACCATAAGCTCCTTCAGTATGGCACACAAATTCGCAAGGTCTTCACCATCGAACGCCTGTTCCCGGAAAAACACGAGGGTCATTGCGCCATTCCCGAAATGAGACAACATGCCACAGCCGATGGCTTTCTGTCTGCAAAGGTCTTCTGCCAGAACGTAAATATGCTCTGTATCGTCCGGCGCCATCGACACCGTACTGACTATGCCGGGCAGCATACCCCGCGGCACGGCTTGCCCAGTGGGAAACTCCTGCAGGACTTCATGAGTAAGTCCATAGAGACTATCCCTAATTGAGGTGACCTGAATGGCTCCCGCCGATTCACACAGTTTGCGACATTCTGACATCTGCCAGACTACTGTTTCTTTTGGACCACATGCACCGATGATCAGAGCAAAACCACTATCCCCCAACCCTCCTCCGGCTCGGCGAGAGAGAATGGCAATCGGAACTGGATTTCCAACTTCGACATATGCAGGCATGATCTCCGAGTCCAATACCCGTCTCGCAGCTTCGGAAGCGGCTGATATGGAGGAAAAACGACCCAACACTGCTTCTTCGGTTTCTGGTAGTGGTTGAACCTTCACGGTTGCCTCCACGATGATTCCCAGGGTTCCCAGGCTACCTATATACATCTTATTGATATCATAACCGGCCACATTCTTGACGACTTTCCCACCGCCCTTTACTACTGTGCCGTCAGCCTGGACTACTCTGGTGCCAATTACGAGATCGCGGGATGTACCGTGGGTCCAACGGAGCGAGCCGAATGCATTCGTCGCAAGAATTCCACCAAGCGTGCAACGATCGGAGTAAGGAGGGTCCATCGGGAAGAACTGATGTTCGGTCAATAGATGGGTCTGAAGTGCATGGAGGGAAATACCAGCCTCGACAGATGCTGTCATATCGGCTGACTCATACTCTTTCACGCGATTCAGATTCTCGAGAGAAATGACCAGATCCGCACGAGACGGTGGCATTCCGAGATTCATCTTTGTGCCAGCGCCCCTTGGAATCACGGATAGGTTGTTCTCCCAGGCAAAACGTACAACGGCGGATAGGCTCTCCACGGAATCCGGCGACACGGCTGCCCGTGGTATTACATTGTCTACAGCAAATGATACCAATTCCGCTTCGTCAAGTGCCCCGTACCCGGGACAGACGGCAGTGAGAGCACTATTGATGTCAGTAGTCTTCATACGTTCTCAATGAGGTTCGTGAGTTTACCAATGTTGTCAAATAAGCCGTTGAGGCATAGGTTTGAACTGGCAGGCCTCGACAAATATCTCGAAGAAGTCTGGAGTAGATTCGAGCT
>JABIQT010001004.1 GCA_018667995.1 Candidatus Latescibacterota bacterium | reverse complement strand
CGACCGATTAGGCGGTTTGAAATCCACAACGACGGGTATTTTGCGGTTGTGAGACAGCGTGATGATATCCTGCCCAAGTGACCCAGAGAATATACCTTTATTGTAATCGCTCAATATGACGGCATCTGCCCCATCCAGTTCGCAAAGAATCTCATTATGCACTGTAGCAGCAATGCTGTCTGGTATGGGCGCTGTGGATTCGTCATCCCTGCGTAACAGGTATTCGTCATCGAGATAGAGGCGGTTTTTTGTAGTCGTGGGACGTTGCTGATCGCGAACCAGAATGGCGTGAATGCCCTGCGCTTCAGTCAGTTGCTTCAACGTCAAGTAGTGACCATCGTTGCCGGTGACCCCAATCAGATGAGTATGGACACCCAATGAGGCGAGATTGGCCGCCACATTGCCTGCGCCTCCGAGTGTTCTGATCAGAGTTTGGGCGCGATACGCTCGTGCGCCAACTTTCTCAGAATCGATAGGCTTGCTCTGCGCCGCATGGCAGTATTCGAACAGATCCAGCATGAGGTCGCCGATGACCAGGACCTTCATGTTGGGAAATCGCGAGAGTATGGACTGTTTCACAGACATCTCATGTCTACCATGGTCACTGACCTTTATAGATCAATGGCATGGCCAGTTGCACCAGCGTACTCGTGGATGCGGATGATTCCTGGACTCATCCCTTGTTCTGCATTTTGGCCCAGGTATCCCGGAGTGTCACTGTGCGGTTAAATACGAGGGCATCCGGTTTTGAATCTTCTGTGTCTACACAAAAGTATCCAAGACGTTCAAACTGGCAGCGAAATCCAGCGGGTGCATTTGCCACTGACGGTTCGATATAGGCTGGATTTACTACCTTGAGCGAATCGGGATTCAGGTGATCGATGAAGGCTTCATCGTCAGGATTCGGATCGTTAAACAGTCGATCAAACAGTCTGACCTCAGCCTTCAGGGCATGATTCGCGGATACCCAGTGTAGGGTACTCTTCACCTTACGGCCATCCGGGGCGTCACCGCCGCGCGTTTCCGGATCATACGTGCACCGTAACTCCGTAACCTCCCCCGTGACAGGATCCTTAATTACATCAGTACAGGTGACAAAATAGGCATAGCGCAGACGAACCTCACGGCCCGGGGCCAGGCGATAGAACTTCTTGGGCGGATCTTCCATAAAGTCATCCCGTTCGATATAGAGTTCTTTCGAAAAGGGCACTTTGCGAGATCCCATAGTTTCGTCTTCCGGATTATTCACCGCTTCCAGTTCGTCGACCTGATCGTCGGGGTAGTTATCGATTACGATTTTTAATGGATTAATGACACCCATAACACGGGGTGATGTACGATTCAATTTTTCGCGAATGTGGAATTCCAAAAGCGCGAAATCAATGAGGTTGTGTTTCTTCGCGACACCGACTTCCTTCCAGAAAGAACGTATAGCTTCGGGTGGGTAACCACGTCTCTTCATGGCGGTTAGCGTGGGCATGCGCGGGTCATTCCATGCCGAAATGTGTCCTTCCTCAATGAGTTTTCTCAATTTTCGCTTGCTGGTTATTGTATAGGCTACGTTACCTCGGGCAAATTCAATCTGCTGTGGATGATAAACTTTCAGCTCATCGAGAAACCAGTCGTAGAGCACGCGGTTATTTTCGAATTCCATGGAGCACAATGAATGTGTGATTCCCTCGATTGAGTCAGAGAGGCAATGGGTAAAGTCATACATCGGATAGATGCACCAATCATTGTCGGTGCGATGATGAGCCGCATGCCGAATCCGATAGATTGTGGGATCTCTCATCACGAGATTGGGGTGGCTCATATCGATCTTGGCCCGAAGCACCCGCGCACCGTCTTCGTACTCCCCGCTGCGCATGCGCGCGAGTAAATCCAGATTCTCATCGATAGAACGATCGCGAAACGGACTGTTTCTGCCAGGCTCTCCCGGGGTTCCTCTGTAGGATCGGATATCGTCGGCACTCAAATCGTCTACGTAAGCACGGCCATTCTTGATCAGAGTCATGGCAAAATCATACAACTGCTCGAAGTAATCAGAGGCGTAATATTCGTGCTCTTTCCAGTCAAAACCTAACCACCGAATGTCATCTTTGATGGCTTCTACAAACTCGGTTTCTTCTTTCAGCGGATTGGTATCGTCGAAGCGAAGGTTGTACTGACCACCATATTCTTCGGCGATGCCATAATTAATGCAGAACGCCTTGGCATGGCCAATATGAAGGTAAGCATTGGGTTCCGGAGGGAAACGTGTTACGATCCGTCCCTGATACTTATCGGTTCGGATGTCTTCATCAATTATTGTACGAATGAAATCCTTAGATTTCTCTGAATCTGTCATAGTATCCT
>JABIQT010000133.1 GCA_018667995.1 Candidatus Latescibacterota bacterium | reverse complement strand
CAAGATCACCGATGACCCCCCCGCCCAACGCGATCACTGCGGATTTACGATCCATTCTATGATCGAGCATGGCATCATAGATGTGGCTGGCCCACTCCAATGTTTTGTGGGATTCCCCATCGGGGATGATAATTGTAGATGATTCGAATCCTGCCGCACCAAGAGATCTTTCAACAGCTGTCCCATACAGTTCACCAACGCCCGGATTCGTAACAATAAGGACGCGGGGCGTTACGTCAAATTCCCGTAGTAGCATTCCGAGTCGCGACGTGATCGATACACCGATCAGAATGTCATAGCTTTGAGCACCGAGATCCACGCGAATCCTGGTAGACTCTTGATCTATTCGGTCGATCACTTGCGTTGCCACGTCGAATGGATCTCTCTCGGTGGTGTCCACGGAAAAGTCCGCTTTGGCGTACTGGTTTGACCTGCTCGCAAGCAATTCGTTAACGCGCTCCAAGCCATCTGTTCCAGCCAGCATGGGGCGCGCACCTGCATCGCCGTTTGTCCGTTTCAGGATTGTCTCTGGTGTTGCTGTCAAGTGAACAGTTGTTCCTAACTCGCCAAACACCATCATGTTCTCCGGGTCCGTAACGGCACCGCCGCCAGTCGAAATAACATGACATTGGACGTCCTTCAGTCCGTTCACCACTTCTTTCTCTATGGCCCTGAATCCAGATTCCCCAAGCTCCGTGAATAATTCTGGAATGGCCTTGCCGGATCGTGCCTCAATCTCAGCATCAGTATCGAGAAATTCCATGTCGAGACAAGAGGCCAGAATACGTCCGGTTTCGGACTTTCCAGTTCCCATGAAGCCAATCAGAACAATATTTCCGTGGGCATTCATCAGTATATAATCCCTATCCTGGTCACGTCCAAATCTGGCATAATATCAGTAATCACCGATCTGATCCATATAGCCGTCATAATTGCGCTTCATTTCATCCATACTGTCTCCACCAAACTTAGCGCATAGGGCATCTGCGATTTCAAAAGCGACAACGGCTTCCCCGATGACACCAGCTGCCGGCACTGTACAGACGTCTGATCGCTCCTTGGCGGAATCAAAAGGCTCCTTAGTCTCGATGTCTACGGACATGATGGTCCTCATCAACGTTGCGATAGGCTTGAGTGCACCCCGGACCACAATATCCTCACCCTCAGTCATCCCGCCTTCAATCCCCCCCGCTCGGTTGGTTTCCCGGTAGAATTGACCATCTCCGTAGAAAATCTCATCATGGACCTCGGATCCCAGCACATTCGTCACATCGAATCCCATGCCGATTTCGACCCCTTTTACGGCTTGTATACTCATGACGGCCTGCGCCAGGCGTGCGTCGAGTTTTCTGTCCCACTGAACATGGCTACCGAGGCCCGGAGGGGCGTTTGTAACGCGTACCTCAAAAATGCCACCAATGGTATCTTTCAGCTCTTTCGCCCGGTCGATCTCTGATACCATCTCGGCACTTGCAGACACATCGGCACATCGGACAGGCGAGCCTTCCGAATCGTTTCTGATCTTGTCATTTGATAGACCATCGAGAACGGCATCGACCTGGCCGATTCGGGTTACGTGGCTGAAAACGTCAATTTGGAATTCTGCCAGCATGCGTTTGGCTATAGCCCCGACGGCAACACGCATCGTTGTCTCTCTCGCACTCGCCCGTTCGAGGATATTGCGCAAATCGCGATGATTATACTTTAGGCCACCAGCTAGATCCGCGTGCCCCGGCCGTGGTTTCGATACGCGTCGTCGCGTTGTCGGCGTGTCCGTCGGGCCGATCCCCATAACATCTGTCCAGTTCTTCCAGTCGTCATTATGGACCATGAGCGATACGGGGCCACCCATGGTTTTGCCATGACGGATACCGGAGAGGATCTCTATGGTGTCCTTTTCAATCTGCATCCGTCGACCGCGACCGTAACCTCCCTGGCGTCGCTTGAGATCTCGGTCTATTTCTTCGGCCGACACTGCAAGATCAGCGGGAAGGCCTTCGAGTATGGCTGTAATGGCCGGCCCATGTGATTCACCGGCTGTCAGATATCTCAACATGAATTTCCCCTGATTATCTTCGATTCAATCCGCTTTGCAGCGCCGTACGCATAGTGTCTATCGGTGCTTCGTATCCGGTCCATAGCTCGAATGAGGCGGCCCCCTGGTACAGCAGCATGTCGATGCCATTTGAGACCATGGCACCTTGCTTGCGAGCACCGATCATCAGACGGGTATCGGTTACATCGTATCGGGTATCATAGACCGTTTGGTTTGACGAGAACCAAGTGTCATCTATCTCAAGGTCATCGGGTACCGCATTAATAATCACATCGGCCGTACGAACGGCATGTTCGAGTTCCTGAGTGGACATAGAAACAACGGCGGCCTCGCCCACAGCGGCGGTTTCTTCGGCACGAACCCGGTTTCTCGCGGCTATTGTGATTCTTCTTGCACCATACGCCTTGCACATAGCACAAGCCGCTCTCGCCGCACCTCCAGCTCCCAGAATCAGTACGTGTCTTTCGGCTGGTTCAACGTCGATTTTACTAAGCGCCTTCAATAGGCCCTGTCCGTCGGTTGATTCGCCGCGGAGCTTACTGTCGTGACTGATTATCGTGTTTACGGATCCTATCCGCCGCGCCTCGTCCGATAAATCGTCCAGAAAGGGAAGGAATTCTGTCTTCAGCGGCTTCGTCACATTTACGCCGACCAGGCCTAATGCGCGTATCCCCTGCACCGCTGCTTCAGCTGATCCAGTAGGCACCTCAAATTTCACGTATACGTAGTCCAGTCCACAAGCCTGAAACGCTGCGTTGTGCATGGCCGGCGACAAGGTATATGAAATTCCCCGGCCGCACACACCAACTAAGCTCGTCGCACCTGAAATGGGGTGATCTGATGGGTTCATGACAATGCGTCCGTCTGCCTAACGGCTTCTATGAATTCTTGTACCTTCTTGTGGTCTTTGATCCCCGGCTCTGACTCTACTCCGCTGCTTGTGTCGACGCCATAAGGCTTCACCTTAGATATGGCATCAGCTACGTTGCCCGGATTTAGACCGCCACTTAGAATCACGGGATGCGACACACGAGACACCAGGCTCCAATCAAAGGTGTTTCCTGTTCCCCCGTAACGATCGGAGGCCCAGGTATCCAGAAGGAGTGCCGAAACTCTGTAAGGCTGAGATTCCCGGAGCCAATCGTCATTCTTAACGCGAAAGACTTTGACCACGGTTTTATCGATATCTGCGCAATATTCCGGCGTTTCATCGCCGTGCAGCTGAACAGTATCCAATCGGCACTTCGCTGCCAAATCATTGACCTGGGTGGCGATCTCGTTGACAAATACGCCTACAACGGATATGAAGGGCGGCAGCCTCTCTGATATAGAGCGAACAGTATCCGGCTCGACGTGACGGGGACTCCCGGGAAAGAAAATGAAACCAAGTGCGTCGGCACCGGCAGAAACGGCCATATCTGCATCAACCTGGTTGGTGATTCCACAGATCTTGACTCGTGTCATTGGAGCGGGCCGCCCCAGCCCGTCAAAAGGCTCAACTGTGCTCCAAGATCTGGAGATCTCATTAGAGATTCGCCAACCAAAACAGCGTCAAACCCGGCGGCGGCAAGGACATTCACATCCTCCTTGTCATGTATTCCACTCTCACTGACGGTGATGATTCCCTGTGGAATCTGCCCCTTGAGATCGAGAGACGTCTGCAGCGTCACGGAAAAATCAGCTAGGTCCCTGTTGTTGATTCCAACTATCTCCGCACCCGCTTCAAGAGCCTTATCGAGTTCGCCCAAGTTGTGTGCTTCGATAAGGCAGGCCAGGCCGAGCTCCCCTGCATGAGCCTGAAACCGAATCAATTCATCTACGGTGAGCAGAGACACGATCAATAGGACGGCATCTGCGCCAATGGCGTACGCTTCATCGATCTGATAGGAATCTATCGTAAAGTCCTTGCGTAGCACAGGGAGAGAGACCGCATCATGTATTGCGGTCAGGAAGTCAGCGTGTCCCTGAAAAAAAGTCTCATCCGTGAGAACTGAGACAGCTACCGCACCATGAGATTGATAGATTCCGGCAACGTCTACGGGGTCAAGATCGGTTCGAATGACTCCCTTTGATGGCGATGCCTTCTTATACTCCGCGATGACGCCCATTTTGGTTTTGTCCACAAGCGATGCTGCGAAGGATCTGGGTTTAGAGCGCTGTACGGATTTGAGGGGATCGGGACGGGATATCTTCCGGTCAGCAACTTCCCTCTTTTTTTCGACTACAATTTGATCAAGTATCGAGGTCAATTCGTAGCCGCCTTCAAGGCATTTAACTTACTTAATGCGGCTCCAGAATCTATGGAACTTCTAGACAACTCAATGCCGTGTTTAAAATCGGAGGCCAGGCCCGCTACCACAAGAGCAGCACCTGAGTTCAATAATACAATATCGCGCCTTGGCCCAGTCTCTCCGTTCAAGATCGAGTGAACGATCT